>JAFANO010000102.1 GCA_019232645.1 Planctomycetaceae bacterium
GTGAGGCGGTGTTTCGCCGCCGGTTGGGGTTGGATGAGGAAAGCGACCGGGTGCGATTATACGAAGGGATTTCAGTGGCACAAACCAATTTTTTGGACAATAGAAATTTTTTCGACGACTCATCAAATCGTTCGCCCGAGACGACGAACTGTCTTGTTTCAGACGGAAATGGAGCGACGCCGAGCTCGAATGAGCTACCCATTCAAGCGGAGGTGCCTTCAGGAAATCACTTGAACAAATCGATCCCAATGCGGGACGGCCGCCCTCGGCTGTCCTGCCTTGAAGCAGCCGAGGGCGGCCGTCCCGCATTAAACATTTTCAGTATTATATCTAGCCAAGTGATTTCCTGGCGGCTCAGGAGGCTACCCCTGTCCGAGATGACGCGGAAACGATTGACCCCTCAGGGGAAGCTCGCGATTTTTCGGCTCCACTCCGGGAAGGGCCCTGGTCGCGAAGACTCGACCAGGGCCACCCGACCGGCTGGGAGGGCCTCTACGCCGCCACCGGCCACGGCCGCAAGGGGATCCTCCTGGCGCCGCTGACCGGCGACCTCCTGGCGCGGCTGGTCCTCGAGCACGACTTCGACCCCTCGCTGTCGGGAGCCGGATCATGCTCGGCCTCAGGAGAGATGTGTTCGGCCGACATCGTCGCGACTCCCCACCAGGATCGTCGTTCCAGGTCAGGGGCGGGCACACCACGGCCTGCTGTGGCCGCTTCAGCTCCCATTTGACCGGGATCTTCGTTCCCGGGCTCAGAGGCCATCCGCCGAGACGATCTCGCCGCCCGAGAGCGTCACGAGGCTACGGAAGGTCGCCAGGTTGATGTTTTCTCTGAGGAACTTGACCGAGCCGTCGCCCATGAGTGCGTTGACCCCGCCGGCGTGAAACGAGAAGGGCTCTTCGTTGGGGCCGGCCTGGTTGCCCGCGGTGGCAGTGGTCGTGGGCCAGATTTTACCCTCGTTCGTCGGGGTGTACTTGTTGTTGGGCTGGCCGGAGATGCCGATGGCGTTGTCCGGGTCGGCCCACCGCCAGAAGCGGTGCCTGCCGGGAGAGGCACCCGCGCCACGCGTCGGGGCGGGCGCCGGCGGCGATGTGTTCGGGAGCAAATACGACCCATCGGGAAACTCGCTGACGAAACGTTCATCACGGCCGGCGCACTCGATGACGGCGATGGTATTGCTCGTCCCATCGGTGATCTCGGAGACCCGGGTCATCCCCTGCTTCAATAGGCCAGGAGCCGCCGTGCTCGGGTTCCGATACGGCACGGCCGGGTTCGGGGATGTTGGGCTGGGGAGGGTGGCGATGCCGTTGGCGACATTGATGTCTGTGTAAATGGATGGAGAGTAGTCGTTATAGCCATATCCGAGGAGGTTGGGATTGCCCGGGATCCCCTCCTCGGGCGAATTGCTGATGTTGTAGCTGTCGCGGTTGCCCGAGATGTGGGGCGCGGAGGGGCAGAGGAAAGTGTTGATCACCGGCGAGGCCCCTGTGAAGTTGATGCCGGTGCTGTCGTTGTACTCGACCGAGAAATTGAGGGCGTTGAACTGGGAGCCGCCTTCCATGAAGGGGAGGATACGAGCGTGGGTGCTGAAGCCGGTGTCGTAGAAGCCGACCGAGGGGGGCGAGGTGGTCAGGTTGATCGACTTGCCGGCAGGCGGGAAGCAGCTGTAGGCGCTCTCGTAATTGTATAGCGCCAGCCCGAACTGCTTCAGATTGTTCGTGCACTGGGTGCGGCGGGCGGCCTCGCGTGCCGCCTGCACGGCGGGCAAGAGCAGGGCGATCAATACGGCGATGATCGCGATCACCACCAGCAGCTCGATCAGCGTGAAACCCGAGTGGCGGTGACGACTTAGCGATGACTCAACCATGCCTCAACGTCCTTTCCTTGGGGAGATGATCGGGGATTCACGAGACCCCGGGCTCCATGGGTCGGTTCACATCAAGCGGCAGGGCTCCAGGTGATTCGGCCCGGCTGTGACCTCGATGACCAGCACGGAGGCGTCCTCGTCGGTGTATAGTTTCGAAGGGGATCCTTGGGCGCTTCGCCCTGGAATGTTCGTAAATTCGGCTGATCCAGTCAAGTTTGGTGATTGTCAATAAAAGTGAGGCCCCTAAATCTTACAACACGAGGGGAGCGACGGGATATTTCCGGCGCCGGATGGGATATTGACGGCGGCCGTCTCGCGCTCGTATGATGTCTCCATGCGGATGTGGGGCGGATGCTCTCGGAGTCCCGGAATGCGATCCCTGCGGGCGAGCCTTCGACTTCGACAGATCCTCGGCCTGCTCGGCCGGGCGAGGTCTTAGGGTTCGTCATCTCCGCCTCTCGCGTGATCTACGAAGCCCCGAGACCCGCCCTGACCGGTGGATCTCGGGGCTTCTCCCATTTCCCCGGTCGTTGCGTCTCGGAGCCCGATCCTTTTGACCCCTCCCGAGGGAAGAGCTTCAGCCATGGCCGACGCGAACCGGATCCGGATTTTCGACACGACCCTGCGCGACGGCGAGCAATCGCCGGGCGCGAGCATGAACAATGTCGAGAAGGTGGAGGTGGCCCGGGCCCTGGCCGGGCTCGGCGTCGACATCCTCGAGGCCGGGTTCCCGATCGCCTCGCAGGGGGACTTCGAGGCGGTCCGCGCCATCGCCACCGAGGTCACCGGGACGGTCGTCTGCGGCCTGGCGCGGTGCAACGCCCGCGACATCGACCGCGCGTGGGAGGCGCTTCGGTTCGCGCAACGGGCGCGGATCCACGTCTTCCTGGCCACCTCGGCGATCCACCGCGAGCACAAACTGAAGATGACGCGGGCCCAGGTCATCGAGCGGGCCGTCGAGAGCGTCCGCCGCGCCAGGGCGCTGTGTGACGACGTCGAGTTCAGCCCCGAGGACGCCGCGCGGACCGAGATCGACTTCCTCAGCGACGTGGTCGGGGCCGCGATCGACGCCGGCGCGACCACGGTGAACATCCCCGACACGGTCGGCTACGCCACGCCGACGCAGTATGCCGGCGTGATCCGGGCCCTCCGCGCGCGGGTCCCGAACATCGACCGCGCCGTCATCAGCGTCCACTGCCACAACGACCTCGGCCTGGCGGTGGCCAACAGCCTGGCCGCCTGCGAGGTCGGCGCCCGCCAGGTCGAGTGCACGATCAACGGCCTCGGCGAGCGCGCCGGCAACGCCGCGCTCGAGGAGATCGTCATGGCCCTGAAGACCCGGTTCGACTACTACGGCCTGACGACCGGCATCCGGACCGAGCGGCTCTACCCGGTCAGCCGGATGGTCTCGACGATCACCGGGCTGACCGTCCAGCGGAACAAGGCGATCGTCGGCCGCAACGCGTTCGCGCACGAGGCGGGGATCCACCAGGACGGCATGCTCAAGGAGCGGTCGACCTACGAGATCATGCGCCCCGAGGAGGTCGGCGTCCCCCGGACCGACCTCGTGCTGGGCAAGCACTCGGGCCGGCACGCGCTGCGCGAGCGGGTGGTCGAGCTGGGCTACCACCTCAACGAGGCGCAGATCGAGACGCTGTTCGAGGATTTCAAGGCCCTGGCCGACAAGAAGAAGGAGGTCTACGACGAGGACCTGGTCGTGCTGATCGAGAAGCACATCCAGGACGTCCCCGCGCACTGGTCGCTGGTCAGCCTGCACACGACGGCCGGCTCGAGCGTGATCCCGACGGCGACCGTCTGCATCCGCCGCCCCGACGGCCAGGTCGTCCGGGACGCGGCGATCGGCGACGGCCCGGTCGACGCGATCTTCAAGGCGGTCGAACGGGTCACGGGCGTCGCCGCCAACCTCCGCGAGTTCGCCGTCCGGGGCGTCACCGCCGGCAAGGACGCGCAGGGCGAGGTCTCGCTCGAGCTGGAAGTCGAGAGCGACGACCGCACCTTCCGCGGCCGGGCCGCCTCGACGGACATCATCGAGGCCTCGGCCGAGGCCTACCTCAACGCCGTCAACGCGATCGTCACCCGCCGCGAGCGCGACCACCCCCGCGAGGTCATCGGCCGCCCCGGCGCCGGGGCGTGACAACTGTCCACGCCCGGCTCTCGCGCTCGGAGGCCATCTACGTCATCCGCGACGAGGGGCCGGGCTTCGACCCCGCCACGGTCCCCGACCCGACCGACCCCGCCCACCTCGAGACGCCGAGCGGCCGCGGCCTGCTCCTGATCCGCGCCTTCATGGATGTGGTGATCCACAACCCGACCGGCAACCAGGTCACCCTGATCAAGCGGCGCCAGGCGTCGGCCTCGTAGGGCCTCCGGCGACGCCCCGGCGTCAGGCCCCCGCTCCCCCCCGGAGCGACGGCGGGCCGTCCCGGCGCCCGACCAGGCACGGCTCCATCCGGGGGTCGACGGCGTCCTCGAGGACCAGCCGCGCCACGAGGTCGCCGGTCAGCGGCGCCAGGAGGATCCCCTTGCGGCCGTGGCCAGTGGCGGCGTAGAGGCCCTCCCAGCCGGGGACCGGGCCGAGATACGGGAGATGGTCGGGCGAGCCGGGGCGGAGGCCGGCCCAGGTCCGGGCCAGCGGGAGGTCGCCGAGCCCCGGGGCGATCCGGACGGCACGGGCGAGGACCTCGTGCAGGCCGGCCAGCGTCACCCGCGCGTCGAACCCGACGTCCTCGAGCGTCGTCCCGACCACGAGCGGCCCGTGGGGCCGGGGGACGAGCACCAGCTCGCCGCAGAAGACGATGTGTCGCACGGGACGGACGACGGTGTCGAACGCGAGCATCTGGCCGCGCCAGGGCACAACGGGCAGGTCGATGCCTGAAGCGGCCGCGAGCGGCCCCGACCAGGCGCCGGCCGCCAGCACGACCGCCCCGGCGGCGATCTCGGGCCCGGCGACGGTCCGGACCCCCGTGCAGCGCCCCCGCGACCCGGTCAGCGCGACGACCGGCGTGCCGGCCAGGATGCGGCCCCCCAGCAGGCTGAGGGCGCGGACCAGCGCGGGGGCGAGCCGGGTATTATCCACCTGGGCGTCGTCGGGGGAGAGCACCCCACCCAGGATCGGCCCGGTAAGCCCCGGCTCCAGCGCCCGGACCTCGGCCGCGCCCAGCCATTGCTGACCGGGGCAGCGCGGCGGGGGCTCGGTGGCCAGGTCGCGGGGGAGGTGGGACGCCTCGGGATCGACCCAGAGGTTGAGCAGGCCGTCCCTCCGGAAATTCAGGCCGACGCCCGTCCAGTCCTCGAGCTCCGCGACCCAGTCGGGCCAGAGCGCCAGGCTCGCCGAGGCCAGCTCCGCCAGCGCGGGCTGGTCGTGGACATTCCAGTCGGGCGCGAGCACGCCGGCGGACGCCCAGCTCGCCCCGCGTCCGATCCGCCCGGCCTCGACCACCGTCACCGACACCCCGCGCCGCGCCAGCGCCCAGGCCACCGACCCGCCGATCGCGCCACCCCCGATCACCACCACGTCCGACACCCGGTCCATGCGCCTTCGCCCCCCGAAAGGATTCCGCCACAACGGCCGCGGCCGGATGAATCTCACCGATCTCGAAAGCGACAATGAATCTACGACCGGTCGGCGGCATCCTCGTGCGCGAAAAGCGGCGGGTCGCCGTGCTCGATCGTGATCAGCTCGCGCACCTTCTCGGAGGCGTCCGCCCGGATGATGCCAGACGCCGGACATTCGGGATTGGGGCAGTGGACCTTGATCATCGGCGCCCCTACCCTCCGACCTGCGGTCGGACGGACGTCAGCGGGATCGGTGTCGACCCCACAGTCTCGGCCGGAGCGTCCCGCGGTCAGGGCTTTCCTCGCGACATACCGCGACAACCCCCATTATGAGAGAGAGATCGTCCCCGAAGCAATCATAGGGGCAGCGCCGTCGGGTGGCCGGGGTCTCGTCCTCGAGTCGGGGAACCGACGGTAGGCCGACGCGTTGGCCGAGCACGTTTGGCGCGGGTCTCAAGACCGCCATCGTCCCCCGGACCGCTGGTCTCCCGCCGGGGTGACCCTCGGTCGCAACGGTGAGAGGTCTCCTGACCTCGCCAAAACATTGCTGCGGATCGCCACAGAGGACGCGGATCATCGAAGAACGGGAATTCTTTTCTTCGACGCCCCTTGAATCCGTGGTCGATCGCGTGAATCCGCGGCCCACCCCGTTTGGCGCAGGTGTCAGGAGACCCGCGCCGAACAGGACCGGCTGGCGCCGCTGGCACGAGAATTGCTTGAATGCAAACCTTTACTCTCTGATGATGTCAGGGCATGCGCTTCGGTCCCCCGCGACTCTCCGGACGAAAGGGCCCGATCATGCTGACCGTGATGAATTTGAAAGCACGCGAGGTGCTCGACTCCTTGGGCCGTCCGACCGTCGAGGTCGAGGTCGCGGCGTCGAACGGCGAGGTGGGCTGGGCGATCGTCCCCTCGGGGGCGAGCATGGGCCGGCACGAGGCGATCGAGCTGCGCGACACCGACAGCCGCCGGCACGGCGGCCGGGGGGTCCGACGGGCAGTTGAGAACGTGGCCCGGGAGATCGCACCAGCACTCCGGGGCATGGACCTCGAGGACCAGGCCGCCATCGACGCCAAGCTGATCGCGCTCGACGGCACGCCCAACAAGTCGCGGCTGGGGGCCAACGCCGTGCTCGGCGCCTCGCTGGCCGTGGCCCGCGCCGCCGCCGTGGCGCGCGGCGAGGAGCTGTATGTCCACCTGAACCGGCTCTGGCGGCAACGGCTCGATCCCGGAGAGTCGGCGGTGCCGACGCTGCCGATGCCGATGGTCACCATGATCTCCGGCGGCCAGCACGCCGGTGCGCAGCGCGACTTCCAGGACTTCCTGTCGATCCCGGTCGGCGCCTCGACCTACACCGAGGCGCTGGAGATGACGACGGCCCTCTACCGCGCCGTCGGCGCCATACTCAAGGCCAAGGGGCTGGAGGCCGACCTCGTCGGCGACGAGGGGGGTTACGGCCCCCACCTCCGCACCAACGCGCAGGCCGTCGACCTGCTCCTTGAGGCCGTGCTCGCCTGCGGCTGGGAGCCGGGCCGCGACGTGGCGATCGCGCTCGACATCGCCGCCAGCCACTTCCACGACCCGGAGACCGGGCGCTACCGTCTGACCACCGCCGGCGACGACGAGCTCGACTCCGCCGGCATGGCCGCGATGCTCGTCCACTGGGCCAACCTCTACCCCATCGTCTCGATCGAGGACGGCCTGGCCGAGGACGACTGGGACGGCTGGGTGGCCCTGACCGCACGGCTCGGTGAGCGGATCCAGCTCATCGGCGACGACCTGTTCACGACCCGGGTCGAGCGGCTCCGCGAGGGGATCCACCGCCGGGCGGCCAACGCGATCCTGATCAAGCCCAACCAGGTCGGCACCCTGACCGAGACCTTCGACACGCTCTTACTCGCCCGGCGCCACGGCTACCGAACGATCATCTCGGCCCGCTTGGGCGAGACCGAGGATCCGACCATCGCCGACCTGGCCGTCGCCACCGCCGCCGGCCAAATCAAGATCGGCTCAGTGGCCCGCTCCGAACGCCTGGTCAAGTACAACCGGCTCCTCCGGATCGAGGAACGCCTCGGCCCCGACGCCGCCTTCGTCGGCCGCGCGGCCCTGGGATTATGAGATTTAAATAATAATTTTATATAATTGTAATATATATAATTTTAAATTCATGATATGAAGTTTCGAGGGCTTTCCCCGGATTCCGGGGAGTTCGTGTCAACCCTCGGTCGCACCGCACTCAACCGGGAACGCGGGTTGGGGACCTGAAGGGGATTGATGTTGCCCTGGGCGGTCTGGTCTCCGGTTGGGCATCGGGATTGGGACAGGATTGGGCCGGGGGGTCCATGGCCTGGCTTTGACGGCATGCGATTCCTGGTCGCGATACCCTCAGGATCAGCCTTGGCCCCCCTCTTGACCACCCCTCGTGCCCCTTTCACGGTTCCTTGGGGTGCTACCCACGACCTACTGGCACGTCATATGCTATGAATTATAACAATACCCACGACCCATCATGTCATCCGTCGGGAGGTCGAGTCGTACGATGGTTGTCAGACCTAACAAGCGAAACGGCACGAAGCGACAGGCCAAGCTCAATCACCCCGGCGAACTGGTGGAGAACAAGCTGCCGGCCAAACCATCAGGAGGCGCGAAGTCATCCCAACCGGCCGAGGTCCCGGCCGAGCCCGAGATGGACGAGCCGACGAACGGGAAAGAGGAAGAGGCCGAGGGGGAAGATCGCTCCGGATTCGCCCTGCGGCCCGAGTCGGAGAAGGTGATCCGCGAGCTCGGCCACGTTTTCCGGTTGCTCAGCGACGAGTCGCGACTCCGGATCCTGGCCTACTTGATGCAGGAGGGTGAGCTCCACGTCACCGACCTCTGCGCCCGGCTCGGGCAGACCCAGCCCGCCGTCAGCCACCACCTGGCACTGCTGCGAGTCGCTGGGGTGATCGAGCCGCGCCGCGAGGGCAAGCACAATTACTACAGGATCTGCATCGATCGTCTCGGCGAGATGCTCGTCAAGCTGCTTTCCACCTCGGGGTCGATGCCCAAGAAGCTCCGGTTCCACGACTTCACGCTGACCCACATGGGTCGTTGATCGGACGCGGACCGGGGCCGAGGTCCTTCCGGTGATCCACCGCTCGCCCCTGATGCGGGTCGCTCATCTCCCGAGCTGGGAGCGACCCGCCCACCTGGGAGTCCACCTTGACGCGCGCGGAGTCGGCCGGCGCGATCGGATCGCGATCCAAGGGCTGCGCCCGGCCCGGGAGGTGGGCACTAGAGGATCTCGCGGGAGACGAGCCGACGGACCCGGCGGAGCCCCTGCTCCACCTCCTCCAGGCCGCTCAGCTCCATGACCCGGAACAGGAGCCGATCGATCTCGGCCTCCAGGTCCTCGAGCGCCTGGTTGCGGTCCTCGGTCTTGCCCCCGGCCGGCTCGGCCGGCCGCGGGACCGGTGCCGGGGCCGGGGCCGCCGGGCCCTCGCCCCTGGTCCGGGCCTCGCCCGAGGCGGAGGGGGACTTCGCGGCCCACGACCGTTTCGGCGCCGGCCCAGCCTGGGGCCTCTCGGACGGGCCTCCCTGGGATCTCGATCCCCCCCTCGGCCTGGTCAGCCCCAGGCTCGCCTTGACCTTGCCCAGATAGCTCTGGCTGATCGTCCCCTCATGCCCCGAATCACTCCATGCCTGGTTCACCGTCTCGAGAGTGACGTTGGGATTCTTCCGGAGCATCTCCTCCAGGAACTCAAGCTTGCCCTCGCTGACACCGGGTTTAGTGCTCATCGACAGACTCCACTCGATACGGATACCTGACCTGACTTTGCCTTAAACCCAATACCGTTGAAATAGGCGCAAGTCACAGCCTCCTGTTACCTTGGGTTTGCTCAGGACTCAAGAAACGAGGAGGCCGTGACTCGCATGCGACAAGGACAATGCACTCTGCCGGCCGATGACGCCGGCCGGATCTTGGATCGCTTGGCGGGACTCGAACAGGTGATTCCAGCCGAGGCCGTTCGCCAAGCCCTTCAGGCGACTGGCCGAACCAATCAACGACGTTGCAAACTGACCCACGAGGTCGTCTGCTGGGTGGTCCTGGCTCTGGGGTTGTTGACCGATTTGTCCATCCGCCAGGTCTTCAAGCACGCACGTCGACTCCGGGTCGGTGAGGAGACTCCGAACCGGTCCAGCCTCTGCGTGGCTCGGCAACGCTTGGGCATCGCCCCCCTGCGCCACCTGTTCGAGCGGATCGTTCGCCCGCTGGCCCGGCCCGAGACGCCCGGGTCCTTCTACCGCGGGCTCCGTCTGATGGGGATCGATGGCGTGGTCTTCGATGTCCCCGACTCGGACGCCAACGCCGCTGCCTTCAGCCGCCCCTCGGCCGGGTCGCGCGGCGACGGGGCCTTCCCCCAGGTCCGCAAGCTCAGCCTGGTCGAGTTGGGGACGCACGTCGAAGTCGCCTTCGTCGTGCGACCCATCACCCAGGGCGAGCAGGGCATGGTCGGAGCCTTGCTCCGCCATCTGGATGCCGAGATGCTCCTGCTGTGGGACCGTGGCTTCTTCAGCTATGGCTTGTGGCAAGAGGTGACCGCGCGTGGCGTGAAGATCCTGGCGCGAGTGACCGGCCGATTGATCCTCGAGCCGATCCGCAACCTGGCCGATGGCTCGTATCTGGCCCGGATCTATCGGACGCCTGACGACCGCCGGAAGGATCGAGGTGGGATCGTCGTGCGGGTGATCCGCTACATGCTGGACGACCCGCAACGGGTCGGCCATGGCGATGTCCATACCCTGATCACGAATCTGTTTGATGAGGATCTCTATCCTTCTAAAGAATTGATCATCCTGTACCATGAGAGATGGGAGCAGGAATTGGTCTTCGATGAGCAGAAGACCCACCAGGACCCGCGGCGACCGACCAAGCCGGCGCACCTGCGGAGCGAGACGCCAGCGGGTGTGATCCAGGAGATCTACGCGGTATCGCTGGGGCATTTCGTGATCCGGTCGCTGATGTTCGAGGCGGCCGGGTCGGCGGGGCTCGATCCGGATCGGCTCTCGTTCTTGGGGTGCTTCCAGATCCTCAAGTGCCGGTTGCCGGAATGTAACAGCTCGACCCCTCGAAGGTTCGAGGAGTGGTATCGGGGGCTGTTGTGGGAGATGCAGCAGGAGCGCACGAATGATGAGGTACGGCGCAACCGGATCAATCCCCGGGTCGTCAAGCAAAAGATGAAGAGATTTAAGAAGAAACGACCCGAACATAGGCGTCTTCCGCCGCTGAAGAAACCCTTTGCAGAGACCGTGGTTATGCTCCGTTAAACGGTATTGGGCGTAGCCGACT
>JAFANO010000252.1 GCA_019232645.1 Planctomycetaceae bacterium
GTCACCACCGGACCAGTTCCACCGGGCCTGGTTCGCCAGCCCGGGGCGATCTGGTAGGCTCGACGGAACATCGGCGGGTGGCACTTCGACGCCTTCCGTCGCGGCGACCTGGCCGAGGCGCGCCGGCGTCACGCCCAGCTCTTGCCGCTCTGCCGCGCCCTGATGGGCGTGGCTGCCAATCCGATCCCGGTCAAGACGGCGCTGGCCCTGCTGGGCCGCGGCACCGGCGAGCTTCGCCTGCCGCTTTGCCCTCCCGAGGCGCACGGTCGTGAGGCGCTGCGGCGGAGCCTAGACCGCCATGGCCTCCGGGTCCGTGAGGATCGGCCTTCCGAGAGCAGACCGACAAGATCCCACGATCTTCCCGCCTTCGAGACGAGGGACGAACCCTAACCTTTTCAGTTCCAAAGAGGTCCGTCATCGGCCCTGGGTGCGTTAGCGACGCGCGACCGAGCACAAGAGCGACTTCCTGACAGATGGTCATAGACGAATGGCACTCGGTTAAAGTATAACTTGCATATCCGCTTGAACTTGCGAAAAGTGAAAGTTCTGGCCGCTTGGGGTCGATTGTCCAGAGGCTGCATCCGTAACCCTTGTTTTCCAGGGCGGCTCAACAGTCAACGAGTTTTTGATATAAAACCTCATCCTGAATTAACGCGGCAATTCTTGGCTTAACTCCTTTGCTATCTGGAATTTTCGCATTAACGAGTGCCATTCGGGTATGCTCATCTTGGCCTCCCCCTCTCAAGGTCCGGTCGGGACAGGAGCGCGACGAGGTTCGTTCGGTATGCGGTCGTGCAACGTCTACGCTTCTGCGAGCCGGCTCTGGGCCTGGAGCAACCCAATCCCAGACACCACCGATTTTCGCAGGCTCGGGGTTATACCGGCTCGATCCGCCACAGATCGATGGCAAGGTCGGTCCGGCCGAGGAGGGTGAGATCGGCCAGGACGCGCCCGACCAGGCATGAGAACTTGAAGCCGTGGCCGCTACAAGGGCTAGCGACGAGGACGTCGGGACGGCCGTTCAGGAGACCGACGCGGAACTGCTCGTGGGGGGCCATCGTGTACAGACAAACCTCGGTCCGGTCGATTGGCGCCGCGGCCAGGCTGGGGAGGTGGCTGCGGAGGAATTGGCGGACAGTCGCGCGATACTCGTCGCCGATGGTGCGGTCCACGGCGTCGGGATCGACGTCGGGTCCGCCGTGCCGCGCGACCTTGACGCCCCACCCCGTGACAGCGGGCATCGCATAGAAGTCGTTCCAGTCCCCCTCCCCTTTCCGGAAGAAGACCGGGAACTGGCCGGGAGCGAACGTGGCCGGGTCGGGCGGTCGGAAATAAAGGACCTGCTGGCGAGTCGGCCGGAGTGGGACCGGGAAATTGGGAACGAGCTGACGAGTCCAGGCCCCGGCCGTCACGATCAGGCGATCGGCGATGATCCGGTGCGCGTCGGTCAAGAGAGTCGGCCGGTCGGCCTCCAGGTCGATCCGCCGCACGGGGCAGTGTTCGAGCACCTGGGTCCGTTCTCCCCCGAGTGCGCGGGCCAGTTCGACCTGGACGGCCACGGCGCGGGCCGCGGCGAGAGTCCCGGCGTCGGGCTCGAAGACGACGTCGGTGTCGTCGGGGACGTCGAACACGGGCCAGGCCCGATGCAGCTCGCGGCCGGTCGTCCGGCGGTGCGGGACCCCGATGGCTTGCAAGCTGAGGGCGACCTGGGCCACGTAATCGACCCCCGGCGGGCAGAGCGAGACTCCTCCCGTGCGGAGGTAGAGGTTCTGCCCGGCGTCGGCCTCCAACTCCTTCCAGGCGCGGAAGGCGTCGAGCATCAGCCGGGCGTAACGCGGGTCGGCGTACGAATGCCGCGCGATCCGCGCCGCGCCGTGCGAGCTGCCGCGGTCGTGGCCGAGCGCGAACTGCTCCAGCAAGAGGATGGGCTCCCCGCGCCGCGCCAGGTGATACGCGGCGGCCGAGCCCATCGCACCGGCGCCGAGGACGACGTTCTGGGCGTGGAGGGTGTGCATGGTCTCGTTGTTTCTCCTGGCCGACAAGGCCGGTCAACTTCAGAGGGTGCAGGGGTCGCCGTTCGGATACTTCAAGACAAGGTGGCTCATCCAGGATTTCCCAGATGAGAGACCTCCGACTCGCTAGGCCGCCTCATCCGGTCGATCCGAAGACACAGTAGAGCCCCGCGGAGGACGCGATACAAGGTAATTATCCATGAGGATTGCTCATCGGATCGGCAGGAAGCGCTCGGAAATCCCGGAATTCTCAGGGTTCTGGCGCAACTGTCATGCCGATTCCGGCTCCTCATCTGGGAAATCCGGGGTAACAAATCCGTGCTGTGATCCTATCCTGTCGGGCATGCCTACGGAACCCGAGATCAAGGCCCGATTCGAGATGCGCGCTCCCTTCCTCAACGAGCGCACACGACGCCTTGCTGCCGCCGCCGAGGCGGCCGCCATCGGCCGTGGTGGCATCGCCCGGGTCGCCCGCGCCACGGGGGTATCATGGTGCGCGATGGCCTTACCGTAGCAGATGGACAATTTCCAACGCTAAGGCCGGAATCCCGTCTCAAAGTCCGGGAAATCGAGCCGAATCGCCCCTTGACGAGCAGAACAAGGCGACCAGGGGACCGTCCGAAGCCCAGATCTTTGGTCGGGTTGCGCCTTACCGTTGTTTTCTTTCCGTCTGCCACGGGATGCCCAAGTATGAAGGACGAGATACTTCGGCACTTCAACGCAGTCGCTTGGAAGACGTACGGAGATCGTTGTAGAATCGGCTCCGCCCTCATGACAAACATGGCTTGGTCCCCGGATCAAACCTCCTCGGTCCTGACATCGCCCTGAAGGAGCCCAGCGAGGAGCGACGATGAGCGCGGTCGAGCGATTCGCATGGGCGAGCCCCGAGTATGCCGAGGCATTCGCGGCCCTGCTGCGCTGTAGTGGCGAGCGGTCGCACCTGCAGCGGTTCCTCCGCGCACTCATGGCCTCTTATCCACCGGACGCCCTCGCAGTCGACTGGGGGGCCGGCGTGGGCGACCTGACCGGCCTGCTGCTGGAGCGTTTTAGGCGTGTCTTGGCCATCGAGCCGAGTCCAGCCCTCCGTTGTATCCTGAGCCGCCGATACCCCCGAGCGGAGATCCTCGACGGCACCCTCTCGACGGCGGAGCTCCCCGACCGGGTCGACCTCGGCCTGATCAGCCATGTCTTCTACCACCTCCCCGACCACGCGTGGGCCGCCGCCACGATCCGCGCCGCGCGGTGGCTGACCGAACGCGGCGTGCTGGCCGTTATCCTCAAGGACTGCGACTCGGCCTGCAACCGGATGCTCGAGCACTTCGGCGCCCGGCGGTTCGACCTGGTCGGGGCGCTGGTGGCGGCCATCCACCGCCATGGGGCCGAGTTCGACTTCACCTTCACGCGGCTACAGGGCGGGGTGCGGACCGGCTCGTACGACGAGACGCTGGCGATCGCCCGGTTCATGCTTTGCGATCGCGCCGCGGAGGCATTCTCTGCACCGCCCAGCGAGGGGCAATTCCGGGATTACGTCCGCCGCCATTTCTGGGACGGCACTTCCGGCGCGGGCGGTTGGGACTATGATCTGGTGATCTGCCTGGTGCGGCCCAACCGGTGGTACCGCCCGCCCGAGACGTGATCGGGCACCGGAATCCCGTTGGGTTGAGCCAATCGAATCGAAGAGCGTTATCGGGCGGGGTGGCACGCCCTTCGAGGACTCAGGGCGTGCCACCCCGCCGGGCCGCCGCCGAGTGCGTGGCATTCAAGAGCATGTATAATTTATAAATGAATTTAGATCATTAGTTCCGGTACGAA
>JAFANO010000261.1 GCA_019232645.1 Planctomycetaceae bacterium
ACACCGCTGCTCACCCCGCCTGGCACGGGACGGCAGATACAGCACCCCTGTCACTTTGGATTAGGGGTGAGCCAGGCTACGCACAGTGGCAATCACAGTTAGCAGTGACACAAAATGCACCGGGCACCGCCCCGCCGCGCAGTTCCACGTGTTCCCCGGATGGCTTGGCAGGGAGGATCAGGTAGTGGAGGGTCTCGCTTTCCTCGACCATCCCAAGACCGCGACCGGTCCGGCCAGCGAGTGCTGCTCTGGAAGCCGCATCCGACCAGGCCTTGTCCACGCCGAGGGTCTCGCTTTCCTCGACCACCCGGACCTGACGGCCCTCGGGCACGTCCACGCCCTCGGCGCGCAAGACCGCGACCGGTCCGGCCAGCAAGCGCTGCTTGAACGCCGCATCCGACCAGGCCTTGGCCACCACTTGACTCAATGCTCTCTCGCACGGCGTAGAAATCATGAGAGGTCTCCTCAAAAAAAGGAACGGCCCGACAAGCGGCAAGAAACCCGACGAAGATCGAAATGCCAAAAATGATTGATAGGCCAGGACTTGCTCCAGATCGATCGGCGCGAGTCCTTCCCAGTCAACCACGTGCAGCATCTTCAAAATCCTCCGCCTTTCTGGCCGCTTGTCGGGCCGTTGAAGAACAGTCAGGGGGGAGAGAACCTTAGTCTCTTGAGGCTGGAGCTCGGCTCCCGGGACAATCCTTGGAGTAGCCCGCGGTCTGTCCCGAGCGGACAGGGCTTGAGTCGCCCAGACCCATCTCCCTCCACAAGATGAATCGCCAACCGAGGCCGAAGCGAGCAACGGTCGGCAAAAAAAAGGCGGCTCATGTGCCCGGAGTGGTGGTTGAACACCGCTCTCGTCGGGTCCACCGTGCGGACCTTGACGGAAGTTCCTGGAAATCTAGGTGTTGCGAACTGCCTTGGGACGGTCCGCAAAGCGGACCCTGCAGGATTTCACCAATCTGGGCCCATGAGCTAAAAAGAAAAGTCGTTACGTCAAGTGTGGGGCGCCGTATGGACTCGGTGAGGGGAGAGACGACCCCTGAGGTCTCTCCTGGGCCAGTGATGCGCCAGGGACTCAGTCATGGGAGAGGATCGCACGGATCAATCCTCCTCCGCGGGGGCCGAAGGTCCTTCGTTCGCGGAGTTCATCCGGCGGATCCGCGCCGGGGACAAGCGGGCGGCCGCGGAGCTCGTCGAGCGCTACGAGCCGGTACTCCGACGCGTCGTGCGGGTCCGGCTCCGTAACCCGCGGCTGCGGCGCCTCATCGAATCGGTCGACATCTGCCAATCGGTTTTCGCTTCGTTCTTCGTCCGCACCGTCCTTGGTCAGTGGAACTGAGCGCGTAAAAGGGACCCACCCTGAGCGCGTAATTGGGACCCACCTCGATCTTCAAAATAGCCGCCCTGGGCAAAAGCGGCAACCATGGTTCAGTCGGCCTTCCGACTCTTCTTCGCCTTCATCGACTCGCGGAAGCGGTAGCTCTCCCCATTCATCTCGAAGATGTGGCAATGGTGGGTCAGGCGGTCCAGCAGCGCCGCGGTCATCCGCTCCCCCTGGAAGATCTGGCCCCACTCGCTGAACGGCAGGTTGCTCGTCACCAGGATGCTGCCGCGCTCGTAGCGGTCGGCGAAGATCCGGAACAGCAGCTCCACCCCACCCCGGCTCATCGTCACGTAGCCCAACTCGTCGCAGATCAACAGGTGCGCCCGGTCGAGTTGGCCGAGGAAGCGCTCAAGCGTGTACTGCTTCTGCTCCTTCTCCAGCTTGCTCACCAACTCGGCCGCCGTGAAGAAGCGGACGCGAAGCCCTGCGCGACAGGCCGCCAGGCCCAATCCAATCGAAATATGAGTCTTGCCAGTTCCGTGGCTCCCGACAAGACAACAGTTGGATCTCTGTTCAATCCACTCGCAACGGGCCAACTCCAGCACCTTCGGCTTGGACAGGCCCGGCAGCGCCGTGAAGTCGAAGGTGTCGAAGTCCTTCTCGACCGGGAACTCCGCGTTCTTGATCCGCGCGGCCACCGCATTGGCGGCGCGGGCGGCCAGTTCGATCTCGGTCAGGCGGAGCAGGAACTGGGTGAACGTCTGGTTGCTGGCAGCGGCGTCCCGCGCCAGCGTCTCGAACTCCCGACCCATCGTCGGCAGACGCAACTGCCGGAAGTGGGCCTTGAGCAACTCGGTCGTGACATCAGCCATCGGCATGGTCCCTTCTCGAACGGGTTCCCAGAGGGACGGTCCGGGCCCGACCATCGAGCCCGGTCCCTCCGGATCAGGCGAAGAACGCGCTGACGGGGGCCTCTGGGGCGTGATCGCGACACAGGACGTTCGACGAATCCTCATTTGACTCATCGATGATGTGGGACGCGCCCAAAAGCAGGTTGAAGCGGCTCAGGTCCGGCCGTGGCACGTGAACCGGAGCCGCCGGGGTGGCTTCCGAGGCCGGCGGTGGACCGCCGGTCGCCGCCTCGATCGCGGCGCGCGACCGCGTCCGTTGGATGACGGCCTCGGCGCTCAAAAGGTGCTCGCGTACGCATGCCTCGATAGCCTGACGCACGCGCGGCAGGGGATGCTCGCCCAGCAGTTGCAGGACCCGCGCGAAGCGGCGGGAGCCGGCCAACACCCCGTGGTGCGCTTCCAAATGGGCACGGAAGTCGGCGAAGCACGCGGGGAGTTCCCAGTCGCGGAACACCGGCGCGTGGTCCAGCACACCGGGCTTGCGGCCCAGCGTCGCCAGGTAGTGGAGCGGGTCGAGCACCATCGTGTGCCGCATCTGCGACCGCGTGTGCCACGCGATCGCCCGGCCTTGGGCCACGATTACAACGCGATCCACGTAGCCCTTGACGGTCACCATCTGGAACGCGAACGGCCGCGGCACGCTGTAGCGATTGGTGTCGAAGGCGACGGTCTGATACTTGTCCACAGCGACCGCGGGATGGATCACGCAGGGGTCGAACCGATGCCCGGGCAACGGTACGGCCGCAGCGCGTTCCTCGGCGAACCGCGTGGCGATCTCGAAGGGGCCGCAGAGCGACTGCACGGTCCGCGTTCGCTCGACTGTGCATCGCTCGCGAAGGAATGTGTTCAATTCTCCGAGATTGGTGGCATGGGGCACGGGGGTGGCGAACCGGCGTTGCACGGCCTTGACGGTGCTCTCGGCGTCGGGCTTCTCGTTGCCCCGGGCCGGCATGCAGAAGCGTGGGTCGAAGAGGTAGTGGCTGGCGAGCGCGGCGTAGCGCGGGTGGAGCTGCCGCTCGCGACCCTGGAGGATCAACGTCGCCACCGTTTTTGGGTTGTCCCACCACACTTCCCTGGGGACCGACCCGAAGAACTCGAACGCCGCGACCATCCCTTCGAGGATGGCCTCGGTACGCTCGAAGGGCAGCGCCAGGACGAAGGGGGCGTTGGAGTAGGCCCAGGTGGTGACGAGGAAGGGGACCAGGCGTCGACCGTCGGGGAAATCGACATGGATGTGCCCGAAATCGGCTTCGAGCCGCTGGCCGGGGAGATGTCCCAGAGGGATGAAGGTTTCTTGATGTCGCGCCCGGTGTCGCCGGAGATAACGTTGCACCTGGCCGTAACCGCCGGGATAGCCGTGCTCGTCGCGGAGGCGGCGGAACACCTGCATGGCGGTGTGCCGCTGCTTAGGCGGGGCCTGCTCGTCGTCGGTTAGGATCTGGTCGATGATCGTGCGGAACGGCCCCAAGACCGGGGCCGGCCGCTCGTGGGTCCGGGTGTAGGGAGTGGGCTCGGACTGGGCGAGGACCTGACGAATCTTGCGTCGGGTGTGATGAAAGGTGCGCGCGATCGCTCGGATGGACATGCCATCGCGTCGGGCGCGGCGAATTGCTCCGTAATCGTCCACCGTAAGCACATCCTGACCTCCGAGAGGGACTGGGTCCCTGGCAGACACCAGCCTAAGCGGAGGCGGTTACGGTGGGTCCCTTTTAGGCGCTCATTTTGCCCCTGGGTGGGTCCCTTTTACGCGCTCAGTTCCAGGGGTTGGTCCCGATCTGCCCCAACCCCTACAATTTGACCGTTGGGTGCCCCCGATCCCAATGATCTCCGAAGCCTCGCCCTCGCGATCCATAAAATTATTTATATATTTGTAATATGCATGCATCTCGCGAGCCTGAACCTCTCCAGTTCGCGGAGCGCCCAGGAGTCGGGCCTGCACCGCAGTGATGCCCGGGGGGTGACCGCCCAGCTCCGCCAGGGGTCGAACCCCGGATTCCAGCTCGAGCGTTACTGGATTTTCTCGAATCCGGGTGCCAGGCAGGCAGTCATGCGTTCCGGACTGCGAATTGCCTGGCCGGCCATCCAGGTGTCGGCCCGCGCGATCAGGGAGCGGCCCTCGGAGCCGCCGAGGAGCCGGCCGAGCTGCCGCCGGGTCGCGGCGGCGAACAACTCCAGCCCACTGGCCTCGAAGCCCTCGACCGCCGCGGTCAAGCAGCGGACCGCTCGATCGATATCCCCCCGAACGGAGGCTGCGCCGGCGTGGATCAGCCGCATATGCGCGTCGGTCCCCGGGAACCGCTCGCGGTCGAGCCGAAGTGCATAGCCCTCGGCCTGCCGCAGGAGCCGCTTCGGGTCGGCCGCCGCGGCCGCCAGGGCGATGGCGCACCGACCGGAGTGCTGCAACACGTCGACCCGCACCTGCTGGATCCGCAGGAGGAGCGACGACGACAAGACCGGTGCCGTCTCCGTGATCCGCCGCCAGGCGCGGGCCGCGTCGCCGTCGTAAAGGTCGGCATACAGGTTTGCTCGGTAGAAATTGAGGTGCTGGAGGTGGAACCCCCGTTGTGACCACGGCCCTAAGGCCTCGCGGGCCAGCGTCCGCGCCCCCTCAACGTCATCGGCAGCCAGGTGGACGATGGTGTCGATGAACGGGCCCAGCGTCGCCTCCACGTAGCGGTCGCCCCGCTCACGGGCTTCGTGGAAGACGACCCGACTGCGGTCGCCCAGCTCGGCCAGCCGCCCGAGGTAGAACAGCGACCACAGGCCGAAGATCCGGGCCGAGTCCAGCTCCCAGCCGACACCGATGCACTGCTCGCGGAGGATCGCCTCGGCGCGATCGACGAGTTCCAGGCCGGTCCGGTATCGCCCCTCGAGGAACTCGGCGGCGCCGGCCGACAGGCTCGCCATGCCGAGGGCGTGCGGATGGCCGAGCCGTTGCGCCAGGGCCTCGGCCGCCCGGATCAGCCGCGCCGTGCGGCGCCGAGCGGGACGCCCCTGGCAGGCCGAGTGGACCGCCTCCCAGCCCAGGGCCAGCGCCAGCCGGAACGGCTCGCCGGCCCGCAGGGCCAACAGCAGGCTCCGCGTCTGGTAGTCGGACCCACGGATCACGTCCACGACGCTGATGCCGACGGCGACGGACCGCACGATGTCGACCAGCTCGAGCTGCTCGGGCGCAATCTGCGCGGCGTCGCGCTCGCGGAAGCCGAGGCCGCGGAGCCGGAGCCTGGCACGGCTGAATAGCAGACACAGCAGTGCATGCCGTGGGGTGCTGGGCAGGGGCATCCCGACGCGGTCGAGCAGGGCGCTGAAGGCCGACAGGCCCTCGTCGATGTGGCCGCTGGTGAGGAACTGGTAGGCCGCCCGACGCTGCAGCTCGAGCAGCTCGGTCGGTTCGGCGCCGGCGGAGGCGTCTTGATACGCGTGCGCCGCCTCGCCGCCGCGACCGGCGTTGGCCAGCGCGTCGCCGAGCCCGGTGCGCCACCGCCGCCCCTCGGCATCGCGGGCCGGACACAGTTCCAAGGCGCGGCGGTAGAGCTTGGCGGCGCGGTCGAACGCCAGCGCCTCGGAGGCCTCGTCGGCCGCCAGCCCGAAGTAATGCCCCGCCTTCTCGGCCTCGCCGACCTCTTCGAAGTGGACGGCCAGCGTCTCCGGGTCGGCACCGCCGGCGGCCTCCAGCGCCTGCGCCAGCCCCCGGTGCCAGCCCCGACGCCGCTCGGCCGGGATGGAGTTAACGACCGTCTCGCGGATCCGGTCGTGGTAGGTCTCCACCTCGTCGAGCGACCCCAGCCCGGTGCCACGGATCAGGTGGTGGGACCGCAACAGCGCCAGGCCCGAGTACCCCTCCGCGCCCAGCCCCGCGATCCGGCACGCCATCGCCTGGCGGATCGGCTGGCCGGCGACGGCCAGGACCTCCAGCAGGCTTTGCGCCTCGCCCGGAAGGCGTTGGATGCGCCTCCAGAGCACCTCATCGAGGCGGACATCGCTGCTCAAGGCAGCCAGGCTCTCGCCCAGCTCTCCCCCATCCCGGAGGTACTGAACCAGCTCATAGACGAAGTACGGACTCACACCCGATTCGCGAACGATGATCTCGGCCAGCCGCTGCGCCGCCTCGTCGTCCTGGCCCATGAGCGCCAGGGCCAGCGCCCGGCCCTCGCCGGGCGACAACGCCGCGACGGCCACCT
>JAFANO010000412.1 GCA_019232645.1 Planctomycetaceae bacterium
AGCCGCTCCCGGACGGTTTGACCTTCGCGTGCTCGGGCGCCCCGGTCCATGCCGAGATCCTCATCGCTATCCCATGAGGTATCGCGAGGTCGCGCGGAAACTCTCCTCTTTGAGTTGTCCAGAGATGCCTCGGACCGGCGACGGCTCGCATCGGAAATGGCTCAACCCAGTGACGGGCAACTTGACCATCGTGCCGGACTGGGGCGGGGACGATTTGAAACTGGGGACGATCCGGGGTGCGGTGCGCCCACTGGGACTGTCATGGGATGAATTCAGCAGGGCGTGAGTGCCCGACCCCGTGGTCGCTGCAGCGGCCAGCCGCGGCGGCCTCCGGAGGTCCGAGCGGCCCTCGGGCGGACCACTGAGCTCCCCATGAGACGGGTCGGCGGGGCGGAGGCGACGGCCATCGGGCGCGCGGGGCCTTGTGTCGCGGGTCTGCGCGCGGTCAGTCCTCGCGTCACGGCGGGCGCTGGACCCGGGTCGGGCCTCCAGGTACGATAGCCATGCCGGGCTGGGGCCTTGCCCTCCCTCACCCTGCCCGAGGCCCCTGATCCCACCGCACGAACAACTCCGAGAGGCTCTCACCATGTATGAGGAATGGAGCTACCGGCGCCGATGGCTGGGCGGTCTCGCCCTGGCGCTGGCCCTGGGCGTGTCCGCCCCGATGGCCCTCTCCCGGGGCGAGGGCGCGACCACTCGACCCGTCCCCCGCGATGGGAGTTGGATGAAGCTGCACGAGCGCTTCCTCGAACGCGCCAGGTCATCCGAGGGGATCGATCTGCTCTTCCTCGGCGACTCGATCACACAGGGCTGGGACAACAACGCCGTCTGGCGGAGGTACTATGGCCCCCGCAACGCGGCCAACTTCGGCATCGGTGGCGACCGCACCGAGCACGTCCTCTGGCGGATCCAGAACGGCGAGATCGACGGCATCAGCCCCAAGGTCGTCGTCCTGATGATCGGCACCAACAACTCGGGATCCAACTCCGCCGGCGAGATCGCCGGGGGCATCAAGGCCATCCTCACGACGCTCCGCGAGAAGCTGCCCAGGACCGCGGTCCTCCTGCTCGGCGTCTTCCCCCGCGGCGAGCGGCCCGACGACCCGGCCCGCGCCAAGCTCGAGGCCGTCAACGAGGCGATCGCCGCGCTCGACGACGGCGAGGACGTCAAGTATCTCGACATCGGCGGGCGCTTCCTCAACGAAGACGGGACGCTCTCGCGCGAGATCATGCCCGACTTCCTCCACCTGAGCCGCAAAGGCTACCGGATCTGGGCCGAGGCCATCGAGCCGACACTCTGGTCGATGCTCGACGAGGACCAGGGCGACTGAGCGGTCCACCGTCGCGGACTGTGGGCGGGTCCGGCTCCGCTTGACCGCCCGCCGGACGAGGGAGTAAGATGCGCTGGGGTCGACTCCAAGGACTTTCCCCGCGCCGAACTCGGGGAATGGATTGAGGTTTCGGATGAAAGACGAGCCGCGCTCGCCGACAAGGCACCAGTTGGACCATGCCGTTCCCACCGTCATCCATCACCCCGAGGAGGACCTCCCGCAGCTCGCGCGCTGGTTGCACCGCGCGATGGAGAACCGGACCCGATTCTGGGGCCTGATCGTCGGGCTGGTGGTCGTCGTGATTGGGTTGACGGTCCTGACCACCGGCTTCTCGCTGGGCCGCTCGACCTCCGACGAGGCGTGGATGAAGCTGGAGACGGCCAAGTCGGCGGCCGAGCGGGTCGAGATCGCCAAGGAGTTCCCCAAGACCCAGGCCGGGAGCTGGGCGCTGTTGCAGGCGGCGACGGAATACTACAATCAGGGATTCTCCGACCTGCCGTCCAACCGCGATGCGGCCATGCCGGCGCTGAAGCAGGCACTCGACCTCTTCGAGCGGGTCGAGAGCGAGTCGGCCCCGGCGTCTTTCCAGGCCCGCGTCGCCGCGCTGGGTGTGGCGCGGACGCTCGAGGCCCGCAACGAGCTCGACAAGGCGATCCGGCAGTACGAGAAGGTCGCCAGGACCTGGAAGGACTCCGACGAGGGGCGCCAGGCCGAGCAACTGGCCCGGTTGCTGCGGCGGCCCGAGAGCGTCGCCTTCTACAAGGAGCTTTACACCTACAAGGCCCCTGAGGCGACCCTGCCGCCGCTGGGCCGGGAGGGCATCGACCTGCCATCGAAACACCCCCTGCTCGACAGCCCGACGGTCCCCGCCTCCCTGCTGCCTCCGCCACCCCCCAGCCCGCCGGCCTCGCCCCTCGCCCCGGCCGCCTCGGGGACCGATCAGCCATCCCTGCCGGGTTTGCCGTCGGACATCTTCGCCCCGGCCGCCCCCGAGACCAAGGCCGAGGCACCCGAGACCGAGCTGCCGAGCGACGTCTTCGCCCCCAAGACCAAGGGCGACACACCGAAGCCCTGATCTGATTGAGGGCCAGAACAAGAAAGGTAAACCCCGACCTTCAGGGGCCGCGGCTGCGGTCAAGGAATAGGAGCTTTCCATGTTGCACGGGAAAAAGGTCGTGGTGGTGCTTCCGGCCTATCGGGCGGAAAAGACCTTGGAGAGGACGGTCCGGGAGATCCCACTCGACGTCGTGGACGAGATCGTGCTGGTGGACGATGCGAGTTCCGATAACACTGTGGAACTGAGCTCTCAGCTCGGACTTAGGACGTTCACGCACGAAACCAACCTTGGCTATGGGGCGAACCAGAAGACGTGCTACCTCGAGGCGTTAAAGCTGGATGCCGACATCATCATCATGCTTCACCCCGACTACCAGTATGATCCAAGGCTTGTCACGGCGATGAGCGCAATGGTCGCCTCGGGGATTTTCGACGTCGTGCTCGGCTCGCGGATCCTGGGTTCGACAGCACTTCGGGGGGGCATGCCATTCTACAAGTATGTTGCGAACCGAATATTGACCCTGTTTCAGAACCTGATGCTGTCCGCCAAGCTCTCGGAGTATCACACCGGCTACCGGGCCTTTTCGAGACGTGTCCTCGAAACGCTGCCCTTACTGGCAAACTCCGACGACTTCGTCTTTGACAATCAAGTGCTGACTCAGGCGATTGCCTTCGAGTTCCCGATCGGCGAGATTTCTTGCCCGACCAAGTACTTTCCGGAGGCCAGTTCGATCAACTTCCGACGCTCGGTGGTCTACGGTATCGGCGTCCTGGCAACCAGCGTGCTCTACCGTTTGTGGCGCTGGCGGTTGGTCAAGACCAGGCTGTTCAGCGAGCGACCGACGTTACGGCTGGGCTCCCGATACTATCACCAGGACGAACGAAGTGGCCGATCCGAGGCCGGCCACGAGGTCGCGTCCAATCCGTCTGGCTGAGTCCCGCATGGCCGACAGATGGAACTCGATCCTCCGGTTGACAGTGAGGGTACTGGCCGATCGGACCGTCTCGTTGCTTGGGCTGGGCACGACCCGACGGGGGTGGTGGGGATTCCCGCCCCGAGTCTGCGAAAACCTACGGTAGCGGATTGGGCGCAATGGTGCCCCCCGGATCAGCCCCAGTTCCTGGGACTGTAGCTTTTGCACCCAAGCTCGTGCTGCCCCAACAGGAACACCCCCGCGCGGCAGGGCAACGGGCAAGCCCCTCACGAGCCGTGCAGGTGCTGTCCGTGGTCGAAGTCGCGGTTCATCCCGCGCATCCGGCGGTCGAGCATTTTGCTGGTGCGGTGCCCAGTCCTGCCGTAACGCTCGTCTACGACATCCCTGGGCTGGACTTCTATGAGCATGATGTCTAATAACACAGCTTCATCCAGTCAATACGATGTACCCGGCGCGCAATGCGAGGAGTCAGCCGCCCCTTCGTCGATCGGTCGAGCCGACCTGCTGGCGCTCGGCGCGATCGTGGTTCTGTGGGGGTTGATGGCGATCGTCGTCAATCCCGTCGGCGACTTCCCGCTCAACGATGACTGGGCCTACGGGCTGCCGGTGAAGTGGCTGGTCGAGACCGGGCGGCTCCGCCTCACCGACTGGGGAGCCATGACTCTGGTCACGCAGGTGTTCTGGGGGGCCCTGTTCGCGAGTATCGCCGGCTTCTCCTTCACGGTACTGCGGATCTCGACGTTGGTGATTGCGGCGGTTGGCCTGGCGGCGAGCTACCTGGTCGGCCGGGAGGTCGGCCTGCCACGGTGGCTCGCGATGGTCGTGGCCGGCCTGTTCATCGTCAACCCAATCTTCATCTCAGCGGCGCACACGTTCCTCACGGATGTGCCCTTCTGGTCGCTGACGATGCTGGCGGTATTCCTGCTGCTGCGAGGAGTGCGGCGAGGCCATGCGGTAAGCTACTGGGCCGGGTGGGCCACCATCCTGGCCGCGACGCTGGTGCGGCAGTTGGGCCTGGCGATCCCGATCGGGCTGGTCATCGCTCTAGCCCTCAAGGATGGGTTCAGCCGGTCCTGGCTCGTCCGCGCTGTGGTCCCCACGGTGGCGCTGTTCGCCGTCGTGGTGGCCTACTCCAAGGTCGTGCAGGCCACGATCGGCCTGTCCGCAAGTTACGCCCATACCCAGAACTCGTTGGGGCTTGTGTTCATCGATTTGATTCATCTGCGGTTGGGGGCATTGAAGCCTTTCCTCTCTGGGCTCGGGTGCGGGCTGATGCACCTCGGATGGTGGATGCTGCCCCTGTTGGTGCTGCTGCCGTCCTTCCCAGGCGCGGGCGAAAGGCCCGGCAAGGTCGTCCTCGCGCCCCTCATCGTGGTCGGGAGTGCCGCGGTCGTAACGGCGCTCCTCTGGGCGACCGGCCGGCTGATGCCTGTGGGCAGCCCGGGCTGTATCCTTGTCGATCTCGGCACAGGGCCACGCACCCTGGGTGGCGAGACTCCACACGCCCCGGTCCTGCTCTGGGTCGCAGTCACGGCCGTCTCAACCTTCGGCGCTGCGTTGCTCGTCCTGGCCCTGGCGTCAATCGCTCGTCGAAGCTTTGCCCACCTCCTCTCGACGCGGAACCACCGCCCCCTCTGGCTGTCGGCTTTCTTGATCATCGTCGGGGCCGTCTATTGCGTCCCGTTCGGCTACTACGGCCCGTGGTTCGATCGCTACCTGCTGCTGGAGATGAGCCTGCTGGGGCTGCTCATTGCTGGGGAGACGACGAGGTCGGCCGGGAGGGGACTGCGTCCCTCGGCCCCTCGGCTCGCGGCCGCGGCCGCGCTGGCGTTGGTGTATCTCGGCTTCGGCGTTATCTCAACCCACGACTACCTCGCGTGGAACCGATCACGCTGGGAGGCGTGCCGATCGCTGATGAAGCCCGGGGACATTGCGCCCACTGATATCAGTGGTGGTTTCGAGTTTGACAAGTACTTCTCCTGGCAGAACCGCCCTGGCGGTACCTATGGGAATGGAGTCGGAGCTCCGGGGATGCATCCCTTTGGGAGCGAGGTCGGGAGCCGACCGCGATTCGTCCTCGCTTTCAGCGAGTCGCCGGGTTTCACTCTCGTGCGTCGCTCGCCGGTGGATCGCTGGATGTTCCTGTCGCCGGGCCAAGTCGTCATACTCGGCCCGAACCCACACTGACACTGGTGGCGTACTCCGTCTCCCTTTCAGATCATGTCTCCGCCCGAGCTTTCGAACACCCCTTGCGAGTTCCAAGTGAAGGCCCGGATGGTGGGCAAGCGGATCGACGCGTACCTGGCCAGCCGCTTCCCCGACTATTCGCGGAGCGTGATCCAGAAGGTGATCGACGCCGGAGCGGTCCTGATCAACGGGCAGCCGACCAAGGCGTCCTACCGGGTCCGCCTGGACGACCAGGTCCGCGTCTGGCTCCCCGAGCTGGCCGACGACGCGCCGGCGCCCGAGGAGATCCCGCTGGAGGTCGTCTACGAGGACGAGGCGCTGACGGTCATCAACAAGCCGCCAGGGATGGTCGTCCACCCGGCCAAGGGGCACTGGAGCGGAACGCTGGTCAATGCGCTCCAGTTCCACTACGACACGCTCTCGACGGCGGCCGGCGAGAGCCGGCCGGGGATCGTCCACCGCCTCGACCGCGACACCACGGGGCTGTTGATCGTGGCCAAGGACGACCTGACCCATCGCCGGCTGGCGCTGCAATTCGAGCAACGGATGATCCACAAGCAATATCTCGCGCTGGTCGCGGGCGTCCCCCAGCGCGACAGCGACTACATCGAGCGGACGATCGGCTTCCACCCGACGAACCGCGAGAAGATGGCGATCCGGCTCCCCGAGGACGGCGGCAAGGAGGCGGTGACCTTCTACGAGGTCCTGGAGCGGTTCCGGGGCTTCGCGCTGGTCCGCTGCACGCCGGCGACCGGGCGGACCCACCAGATCCGTGTCCACCTGGCCCACATCGGCCACCCGATCCTGGCCGACAAGGCCTATTCCGGCCGCGACCGCCTGACCGTCGGCGACCTGCTCGGCCCCGACGCCCCCGACGCCGACACGGTCCTCCTCGACCGCCAGGCGCTGCACGCCCACGCCCTCCGCCTCGACCACCCCCTGACCGGCCGGGAGCTGAGCCTGACCGCCCCCCTGCCCCACGACATGGTCAATGCCCTGGCGGCCCTGCGGACCCATCGGGGTGCCGGGCCGGGACCGAACCCCTGAGCCCGGTCCGGGCGAACGGCCCTGTCGGAACCTCTCGGTCGGATGTGATGTACGGATCGCGCCTCGCCGCTTGACCTGTCCGTGCGTGCATAATACACTTTCGTCCATGTGGACCCGAGCGACGGCGGTGGGACATCTCGACGCCGATTGCTTCTACGTGTCGGCGGAGCGGGTGCGCGACGAGTTCCTCCGCGACAAGGCGGTGGGCGTCCTGGGGAACCAGGGGGCGTGCGTGATCGCCAAGAGCTACGAGATGAAGGCGGCCGGGGTGGGGACCGGGATGCCGATCTGGGAGGCGCTGGTCAAGTGCCCGACGGGGATCTATGTGAAGCGGGATTTCCGCTGGTACGAGGTCTTGAGCCGGCTGATGCTCGACGTCGTCCGCGAGCTGTCGCCCCGGGTCGAGTATTACTCGATCGACGAGTTCTTCTTCCTGGCGGGGCCGGCGCGGGGCCGGACGTTCCAGGAGCTGGCGGTGGCGCTCCGCGACCGGATCTGGGAGCGGGTCCGGGTGCCGGTGACGGTCGGGATCGCGCGGACGCGGACGCTGGCCAAGCTGATCTCCGACTCGGCCAAGCCGTTCGGGGCGTGGGCGGTGCTCGACCCCGAGGCGGAGGCGAAGTTGCTGGCCGACCGGCCGGTGACGGAGATCACGGGGATCGCCGGCCGCCGGGCGGCCCGGCTGGCGCCCTGGGGGATCCGGACGTGCCTCGACCTGGCCCGCGCCGATCGCCGGCTCGTCCGGGCGCTGCTGACCGCCTCGGGCGAGGCGCTCTGGTGGGAGCTGAACGGCGACCCCGTGCAGCCGATCCACCCCCAGCGGCCGCTGCACAAGGCGCTGTCGCGGGGCGGCAGCTTCGGCGAGGCCACCTCCGACCCCGTCGTCCTCTACGCTTGGCTGGTCCGCAACCTGGAGCGACTGATCGAGGAGCTGGAGTTCCACGCCGTCTGCGCGGGCCGGCTGACGGTCTGGGTCGCCTACAAGGACGGCCGGGTGGGGGTCGGCCAGGCCGCGCCGCTGGTCCCCAGCGACCGGTTCGACATCCTCCTGGACACCGCCCGCCCCTGCCTCCGCCGGGCGTGGGTGCCGCGCGTCCCGGCCGCGCGGATGCACCTGATCGCCGAGCGGCTGACCCCCAAGGGCCGCCGCCCCCTGGGCCTGTTCGACCCGCCCGCCGACCGCGCCGAGGCGATCGCCCGGCTCAAGCGCGAGGTCAATGCCCGCCACGGCCGGTTCGTCCTCCGCAGCGGCGCCACCCTGCCGCTGGCCGCCATCTATCGGGATACCGCCAACGAATACGACATCTGCGACGTTCGGGGGAAGATCTGTTTCTAGCGGTCGGGGAGTGGCGCGTTGGGCGGCGGGAGGGCTCGATGCCAGGCCCCTCCCGGATTGACGGACGACCAGCAACCGACTCCCGACGACCGCCGAAGCCATGTGCACCGGAATCGCCCTGGCATGGAGCGAGATGCCCACGGAGCTGATCGGGCGGCACGGGTTGGCGCGCCGCGTCCACGAGCGTGGGGGCGAGCGTGAGTTCCGCTTCCTCTACCGCGACCGCCGCCCCCGGCTGCCGGTCTGGCGCGACGGCCGGCTCCAGGTCGTGCGGTGGGGGAACGGTCGGGGCCAGAGCCGGTTCCTGCCGCGGACGGGCTGGACCTGGCTCTCGACGATCCACGAGGGCGGCTGGCGCGGCCTGGGGGCGATCCCGGTCGACATCCCCGCGACGCTGGCCCTGGAGCGCGGCGTCTGGTTCCGGGTCCGCCAGGGGATCCGCGGCCTGCTCGTCCCCGACGAGCGCGGGATCGCCGTCGTCTACATGATCTGCGAGCCCGCCAGCCACTACTATCAGGTCATGACCCGCTCCGAGCGGATGCCCATCCTGATCGAGGAGCGGATCTGAGACGGAGTCGCCCGGAGGGGCGGCCTCCGATGGGGCCCGCCGTGCGAATCGAAATCTCGGTGGTGTCGGAGGTTTCGGTCCGCACGGCGGGTCCTCCAAGGGCGTGCGAAGGTCAGGCCCGGCTTCGAGAGGTCGGTCCGCTCCTTGCCGTCGGGCGTGGGGTGGAGCTGGAAGACCCCTCGAGGACCCGAGGCGCGGCCACGATCTCGGGGGCGGACGGCCGGATCCTCGGCGCCGGGGTCGTCGCGACGCGGTCGAGCAGGCAGCCGACCACGGGCGTCGCCGGCACCGCGACGGCCTTGCCCGCGAGGACCGCGTCGATCGCGTCGCGCAGGAAGGTCCGGGTCGGCTCGGCCTTGCGATACTTCAGCCCATACTGGTCATCGATCGCCCCCCGGTAGCGGATCACGCCGCGGCCGTCGAGCACCAGGGCCTCGCACGTCCGCTCGGCCTGCGCCAGGTCGGCGACGTGGTGCTTGGTGTCCTTCAGGACGGGGAAGTTGATCCCGAACGTCCGGGCGTGCTCGGCCACCTGCTCGGCGGCCTCGTGCGCGTTGGCGTTGATCCCCAGGAAGGCGACCCCCTTGTCCCGATACGCCTGGCTCATCGCGGCGAGGCGCGGGACGTAGAGGTTGCCGAGGGGGCAATCGGTGCCCAGGAACACAATCACCAGGGCCCGCCTGCCAAGATAATCCTGATAGAGCGTGACCGGCTTGCCCGTGACCGCATCCTTGAGCGTGAAGTTGGGGAGCCGACTGCCGATCCCGCGATCAATCGGCGCCTCGGCCGTGCCGGGTCCTCCTGCGACGAGCACGATCAAGGCCAGGGACCCGGACACCCCACAGACCAGCCGACGAGTCATACCTGCTCCCTCGAACCATCCCTCGAAGGCCGGCCCCGAGTTGTGGGCCTCTCATCCCGCGCACACTGCGACCGCCCCACGGAACCCCGACAAACCTCTCCAGAGGTTTCGAAAAAAAGCGGCCGGAATCCTG
>JAFANO010000505.1 GCA_019232645.1 Planctomycetaceae bacterium
ACTTCGGGCACAAAGCGGATTGGGAAACTTGGGTTGACATCCTACCACGCGGTCCCGAGCGCGCGAACCGCGTCTTGCACCCCCGAGGACGTGCCGGTCGCGGCGGGGCTTGCGGGCGCGCTTCAATCGGGATAGTTTGGGGATCGACCCTGCCGGGAGCGCGGCCTTCGACGGTCGCACAAGACCGGCGCGTTGGGTGCGAGTGTCCCGTTCTCGCGCCCTATTCGATCCCCTTGGCTGAGAGTTCGCTCCATGCTTACGGCCCAAGAAGCCCTCGGCGCGGTGAGCCGGGCAGCGACCGGCGGCTGGATCTCCGCGACGGCCGCGGCCAACATCCGCCGCTGGCTGACCGAACCCCCGTTCGCCGGCGATCGTGACCGCCTGATCGAGGAGATCGCGCGGGGACGCTGGCAGGCGCTCGACGACGCCTTCTACGCGGTCATCGAGTTCGGGACCGGCGGCCGTCGCGGCAAGATGTATCCGGTCGGCACCAACGTCCTCAACTCCCGGACGATCGCCGAGAGCGCCCGGGGGCTGGCCGACTACATCACCGCCCGCAAGGGGGCCGACGCCCCCCGCTCGTGCGTCATCGCGCGCGACACGCGGCACAACTCGACCGAGTTCGCCGAGCTCTGCGCGGGAGTCCTGGCCGCCGCCGGGTTCAAGGTCTATATCTTCCCCGAGCCCCGCTCGACCCCCCTGCTCTCCTTCGCGGTCCGTCGGTTGGCGTGCGATGCCGGGATCATGATCACCGCCTCGCACAACCCTCCCTCGGACAACGGCTTCAAGTGCTATTCGGCGACCGGGGGCCAGGTTCTCCCCCCCGACGACGCCGGCATCATCGAATGCGTCCGGCGGGTGTCGGACCTCGAGATCCCCGAGATCCCCTTCGAACAAGGGCTGGCCGACGGCTCGATCGTCCGCCTCGGCCCCGAGCTGGACGAGGGTTACATCGCGGCCGTCGTGGGCGAGTCGGTCAGCCCGGCGCGCGACGTCTCGATCGTCTATACGCCGATGCACGGCGTCGGCGAGACCTCGGTCGCCGCGGCGCTCGGCGCCGCCGGGTTCACCAAGGTCAACATCCTCGCCTCGCAGCGCGAGCCCAGCGGCGACTTCCCGAACGTGCCGGGGCACGTCTCCAACCCCGAGATCCCCCGGACGCTCGACGCCGCGATCGCCGAGGCCCGGGCGACGGGCGCCGACCTGGTGCTGGCCAGCGACCCCGACGCCGACCGGATCGGCGTCGCCGTCCCCGCCACCGGCGACCCCAAGGGGGAATGGACGACGCTCGACGGCAACCAGATCGGCGTCGTGCTGGCCGCCTTCGTCATGAAGGAGACCGAGGCGCGAGGCCGACTCCGGTCCGACCACTACCTGATCACGACCCTCGTCTCGAGCCAGATGGCCCGCGCCCTCGCCGCCCGCGAGGGGATCCGGACCGAGGACGACCTGCTCGTCGGCTTCAAGTGGATCGCCCGGCGCATCGACGAGGCCGGGCCGGCGGGCTTCCTCTTCGCCTTCGAGGAGTCGCACGGCTACCAGAAGGGGACGTTCGTCCGCGACAAGGACGCCGCGACCGCCGCGCTGCTCGTCGCCGAGCTGGCGGCCACCATCAAGGACCGCAAGCAGACCGTCCTGGAATACCTCGACGACCTCTACATCGACGTGGGCCACTACGGCGAGCGGCTGATCAACAAGGTGATGGAGGGGCGCGAGGGCTCGGCGCAGATCCAGGAGTTGATGGCCGCGTTCCGCGCGCAGCCCCCCCGGACGATCGGCGGCCTGAGGGTGACCGAGGCCCACGACTACCAGGCCCACGAGATCCGCCCGATCGGCTCGGACGGCCCGATCCGCCCCCTGCCCCAGCCCTCGGGCGACCTGCTCATCTTCCAGACCGAGGCCGAGGGGACCCGGTTCGCCGCCAGGCCGTCGGGGACCGAGCCCAAGATCAAGTTCTACCTCTACGCCAGGACGCCGACCCACGGGGTCACCGACCGCGAGAAGCTCGCCGAGATCAAGGCGCGGACGACGCGACGGCTTGACCAGATCGCCGCCGACCTCGAACAATATGTCGACCGCGTGGTGAAGGAAGGAGTCTGATCCGGAGACATCGGCCTCGCCTCGGCGTCGACCGGCACCGAACGGGCCGGGATCGGGCTGGCCCCCTCCCGAGGCCCCGGCCGGCGATCGCGAGGGACCCAGGTCCTCTCCCGCGGAGCCGGAACGCATCCCCGAGGAGAGGTCGAGCGCACCATGTCCGAGTCCCCATCACAGCTCACGGCCGGCGCCGCCGAGAAGGTCCGCCAGTTCCCCGCCTCGCCCGGCGTCTACCTGATGAAGGACGCGCAGGGCCGGGTCATCTACGTCGGCAAGGCCAAGAACCTCCGCGGCCGGGCCAGTTCGTACTTCCAGAGGACGGCCGCCGAGGACCGCCGGATCTGCGACTGGATCGGCGAGGTGGCCGACATCGACTACCTGGCCGCCGACAGCGAGGTCGACGCCCTCCTGCTCGAGGCCCGGCTGATCAAGGACATTCAGCCCAAGCACAACCAGGACCTCAAGGACGACAAGTCGTTCCCCTACCTCCAGATCACCACGGGCGAGGATTTCCCTCGGGTCAACTTCACCCGCGAGCCGCTCGACCGCGGCGTCAAGCTCTACGGCCCATTTCCCCGCGCCAAGAGCCTCCGGGGGGCGATCCAGGTCCTCCAGAAGATCTTCAAGTTCCGGACCTGCTCCCTCGACATCGAGGAGGGCGACCCCCGCTGGCGCTGGTTCAGGCCCTGCCTGCTCCACTCGATCAACCAGTGCACCGCCCCGTGCAACCTCCGGATCGACCGCGAGGCCTACCGGATCGACATCCGCCGGCTCCGCCTCTTCCTCGACGGCAAGAAGGAGGCCGTCCTGAGGGAGATGGAGGACGAGATGCAGGAGGCAAGCAAGGCGCTGCTGTTCGAAAAGGCCGCGCGGCTCCGCGACGAGATCAAGGCCCTCCGGACGCTCAACCTCCGTGGCGACCTGGCCAAGCACGCGCAGCCCGAGGTCTTCTACGTCGACCCCCGCAAGGGGCTGGCGGGCCTGAAGAAGGCGCTGCACCTCGAGTCGACCCCCCGGACGATCGACGGCGTGGACATCGCTCACCTGGGAGGGACCGAGACGGTCGGCTCGCTCGTGACGTTCATCGACGGGCTCCCCTTCAAGCCCGGCTACCGTCGCTATAAGATCAAGAGTGTGGCTGGGATCGACGATTTCGCCTCGATCCGCGAGGTGGTCAGCCGCCGGATCAAGGGCCTCCAGGAACGCGACGAGCCGTTCCCCGACATCTTCCTGATCGACGGCGGCAAGGGCCAGCTCAACGCGGCGCTCGAGGCGTTCCGGACGATGGGAGGTACCCCCCCTACCCTGATCTCGCTGGCCAAGCGCGAGGAAGAGATCTTCGTCCCCGGGCAGTCCGAGCCGATCGTTCTGAGCCGGCGGTCGTTCGCGCTGAGGCTCCTGCAATACGTCCGCGACGAGGCCCACCGCTTCGCCCAGCATTACCACCACATGCTCCGGAGGAAGAGGACGTTCGGCGAGGGAGAGACCTGACCCGCGCATGAAATCTCGCGACCTCATCAGGCTCATCGAAGCGGATGGCTGGGTCGTGGAGCGAGTCGCGGGCAGCCACACGCAATCCCGACACCCCACCAAGCCGGGAACGGGTACGATCCCCGCGGGTGGCCACCTCGCCAAAGACATCCCACCGGGAACATTCTCATCGCCGACCCGCGGACGATCTTGGGGCGATGTGCCTCGGCCCGTTGGGATCTCGGAAAAGGGTCAGGTTGGGCGGAACTTGCCCTCAGCCACCCGGTGCCAGTGGATCTCGCTGCTCACCCGATTGTGTCTCCTCGGACATCCTGCGCGGTCCTCGAGTACGACGGCGAGATCGGATCGGGGATGGGGACCGTCAGGCCCCGCGCACCCCCCTACCCCTCTGGATATGATCGAGCGGAACGGTCGAGGAGTCCCAAAATTCAGGCTCGGGTCGAGGGATTCTCCCAGGACGTCAGACGGCGCATGAGAGGGCGCGGCGGTTGCACACCTTCCCGGGGAGGTGCCCGGAATTCGGGGACCCCTTCGGAGATCCAGGTTCAGACGGCCTGCGAATCCCAGCGCCGGAAGACGCGATCGAGCGCGGCGACGGCCTCATCGAGGCGATGGCGGTCTTCTTCATAGAGGACGCCCGTCTCGCCCGGCAGGCGGCGGGCTGCGTCGGCAACCTGGTCGCGCGCCCCTTCCATCTGGAAGAAGAGGCGCTCGAAGAGGGCGCGATTGGGGCCGGGCGGGAGCACCTGCAGCTTCTGGCGGGCCTTGAGGATCCGCTCCTCGCATTGCTGCAGGATCCCTTGCCAGTGGGCCCGCTCGTGCACGTGGACGCGCTGGGGGTAGGAGGGGTTCTTCAGGGGATTGACGCGCCGGGTCTTGACCAGCGCATCGCTCTCGGCGTCGGACACGGGTTGCGACTTCGACACGGTTTCGGACACGGAGATGGCTCCTGATGGCGTGATTGAGAACGGTCGGTCATTTGGGTACAATTCTGCCGAAAACTCCTGCCAGACTCCAGACCATCCACCGGTTACCCGCGATCCCGAGCCGACTCCCGACTTTATCCACTCGATCAAGGACGTCATCGCCATGCGACCGCCACTGGCCCTCGGGTTGATCCTGTCATCGACCGTCGCATTCGCGTGGGCCGAGGACCAGGTTCCCCTGCCCCGCCCCGCCGGGGGCTGGACGGTGGAGCTCGTGGAGCAGGCCCCCCGGATCCTCTTCCCGACGGCGGTCGTGGTCGCGCCCGACGGCACGATCTACCTCGGCCAGGATCCGATGGACATGCCCGGCCCCCCGACCTCGCCGCTCGACTCGATCGTCGCGATCAAGGACGGCAAGGTCTCCCTCTTCGCCGACAAGCTCTGGAGCGTCATGGGCCTGGAGTGGGTCGACGGCACGCTCTACGTCGTCCACGCCCCCTACCTCTCGGCCCTTCGCGACACCGACGGCGACGGCAGGGCCGACCGTCGCGAGGACCTGGTCACGGGGCTCGGCCCGAAGCTGCCCGGGTTCAACGGCATCAACGACCACGTCGCCTCGGGCATCCGGCTCGGCATGGACGGGTTCCTCTACATCTCGGTCGGCGACAAGGGGATCCCCCGCGCGGTCGGCAGCGACGGCGCGACGGTCCAGCTCTTCGGAGGCGGCGTGATCCGGGTCCGGCCCGACGGGACCGGGCTGGAGGTCGTCTCGACCGGCGAGCGGAACCCGCTCTCGGTCGCCCTGAGCTCGACCGACGAGGTCTTCTCCTACGGCAACGACGACGACAGCAAGAAGTGGCCGAACAGCCTGACGCATCACATAGTCGGGGGCCATTACGGATATCCCTACCAGTTCCTGACCGCCCCCCACCGCACCCTCCCCATCTTGACCGGCCAGATCGGCGGCTCGGGCACGCAGGGGATCTGCTATAACGAGGACGGGCTCCCCCCCGCGTATCACGGCAACCTCTTCTTCT
>JAFANO010000525.1 GCA_019232645.1 Planctomycetaceae bacterium
GAACTCGGCCTGATCTTCGGCAATCCAACCCATCGTCCGCAGCGAGGAGGGCACCCCTTTCGGATCCGAAAGGGGTGCCCTCCTCGCTGCGGACGATGGGTTGGATTGCCGAAGATCAGGCCGAGTTCGCGCGATTGATCGGCATCGCCGCGACGGTCGAGGCGGGAGAGGCCGGCCGATCGCCCTCGCCGACCTGGATCACCGGCTTGGCATTCAGCAGCCGGTTCATCGCTTCCTCGTAGCCCATGATCCGGATGTTCTCCAGGATCTGCATCGCGTGCGAACATCCGATGGCGTGTGCCAGATCCAAGATCCTCCGCTCCTCGGCCGAGAGCGAGTCGGTCATCTGGGCGGGATCGGTTTCCAGCGAGTCGTCGGCCAGATAATCGAGCGAGATACCCAAGGCCTTCGCCAGCCGGAAGGCGTTCTCCAAGCCCGGACGCGATTTCCCCGCCAAGATCCGCGAGATCTCCGAATCGCTGACTTGCGAGTTCTGGGCAAGCCTCTGGCCGTTCAGGCCCCGGCTGCGCATTTGGGTGAGTAATTTTTGCTGGAGCGGAGAGGTGGACTTGGCATCCATCCAGACGGATCCTCACTTTGCACTCATGCCGAGCTGATTTCTCAAGCCTCTCCTTGTTAATCTAACACACTCCCGACGAGGGGAGAACGAATTTCTCCTGAAATTGCAAAAAAATCCCACAATCGTGATTTTCGGAGCGCCGGCGATGACACCATCGCGGCCCTGTCGCCCCGCTCCGGCGTGGACCGACGTCGCCCCGACGCAGCTCGGGCCGGGTTGGACCCGGAGCCCGAGGGCGCCTGGTCCGGTCCGTGCGGGGGGACGCCGGATCAGGCCGAGCGTCGGACGACGTAGTGCCCGAGGGCCCGGAGCACGGCCTTGGCGCTCGATTCTTCGAGGCAATCGAGTGAGGCGAGGGCCATCGAGGCGTGCTGCTCGGCGCGGTCCCACGAGTATTCGAGCGCGTCGGAGGTGTCGAGATAAGACCGGAGCTCGCGGCGATTGTCGGGGTTGGCCTCGGTCAGGAGGCGACGGACAGGGGTGGCGATCGAGTCGGGGGCGGTCGTGAACAGCCGGATCAGGGGGAGCGTCAACTTCTGCTTCTCGAGGTCGGTCCCGAGGCTCTTGCCGGTCGTCCGCTCCTCGCCCCAGATGTCGAGCACATCGTCGGCGATCTGGAAGGCGATGCCGAGGTCTCGGCCGTAGTTCTCCATGGCCTCCACGGTCGACTCGGGCACCCCGGCGTAGTGGGCACCGAGGCGGCAGCAGACGGCGGTCAACTCGGCGGTCTTGCACCGGATGATCTCGAAGTAGGCGTCCTCGTCGAGCTCGAGGTTGCCCCGGTGGTGCACCTGCTGCATCTCGCCCTCGCAGACCATGTTGGTCGCGCGGCCGATCCAGCGGCAGGCCAGGGTCGACTCGAGTGACGCGGCCAGGTGGAAGGCGTGGGTGAACAGGTAGTCGCCGAGCAGGACGGCCGGCTCGTTGCCCCACTCGGCGTTGACTGTCGTCGCGTGCCGGCGAACCATCGCCTCGTCGAGAACGTCGTCGTGCACCAGGGTCGCGGTGTGGATCATCTCGACGACAGCCGCGAGAACCGGGTGCGACGGGCTGAGCCCGCCGCAGGCTTGGCCGGTCAGCAGCACGAGCGCCGGTCGGAGCCGCTTGCCCCGCAAGTCGGCGCAGTGGTCGACCAGATATTGCACGAACGGGAATCGGCTACCGAGTTCGGCGGCGAAGATCCGCTCGGACTCGGTCAGCTCCGCCGCGATCGGGGCGTAAATCGCCGCGAGGTTCCGGCTGGTCTCTTCCGTCTTCCGCAGCGATTGCGTCGCCATCGCAGACTTCACCTCCCGATAGTACCGCAGAACTCCCCTCGACCGCGCGACCACGGCCTTGCGGCGAAGTGTCACGGACTTCCTATTCCCCATCCTCAAGGGATGTCCGCAATCCCGCCGGGGTGTTCAACCCGACGTCGGAGGGGTCCCGCAGGAAATGGCCGCTCCGCCCCCCAGACTTCTCCTCCAGCCGGACCTCAGCGATCGCCATGCCCCGGTCGATCGCCTTACACATGTCGTAGACCGTCAGCGCGGCGACGCTGACGGCCGTCAGCGCCTCCATCTCGACCCCGGTCCGACCCAGGACCCGGACCGTCGCTTCGATCCGGACCGTCGCGGGACCGCTCGGCGCCAGCGCGACGTCGATGGCATCGAGACTCAAGGGGTGGCAGAGCGGGATCAACTCTCCGGTCCGCTTCGCCGCCATGATCCCCGCTAGGCGGGCCACCTCGAAGACGTCTCCCTTGGCCACGCGACGATCCAGGATCAGCGCCAGCGTCTCCGGCCGCATCCGGACCAGGCCGCTCGCCCGGGCCATCCGTGCGGTCACCTGCTTGCCCGAAACGTCCACCATCCGACTTGCGCCGCCTTCATCGAAATGCGTGAGACCAGACATGCCCCATCCTCGATTTCAATTTATTCTGAACGTATTCTACAAATCGCCGCCCGATTGACCAGGGGGAGCCCAAGGTTTCGCGGTTTCTCCAGGAGGTGGGTTTTGCCTCGTCCGGACCCGGTCGCAGAGGGGGTGCGCTCCGCGATCGTATTCAAAAATGAGATACGCAAGAGCGTGCCCGATGCGGGCCGGCACCATGCCTTTTGCTTCGAGGTGGTCTGCTACGCCGGGGTGATATCCTCAGGGAGGCGACTCGCGAGCCGGTCCCTCGGATTCTTTCGAGGAAGGGAACTCCCAGAGGCCGGAGATCCAGACGCCCTGGCGAGAACGGGAGAAGATGCGGCGACCCTGGGATAGCCGGGCTTGCCATTCGGGACGCCAGTAGGCGGTGCGTCTCGAGACGACGACCCAACGAGCGCGCCGGGCGGCGTCTTCGTCCCGGAGCACGACCGGGAGTCGGATCATGGCGCGCGTGGTGCTGACGGCTCCCTGCCCCGGAGAGAGCGTGGGCACGAGGGCGGCCGGGTCATCGGGGTGGGCCTCGCGGACCAGGTGATCGAGCAGGACGCGATCGACGGCGTCGCCCCAGTAGGTCAGCTCCAGGCCCAGGCGCTCCGCGCCCGGGAGGCCGCCGACCAGGAGGTTGTAATAGCTCAGGCCGAACGGGTGAGTCGCCACCACCCCGAAGCCCTGCGCGAGCACGAAGGCGACCAGCCCCGCTCGGAGCCGCCGCCGGCCGTCCGCCCAGAGCCAGGCTATTGCGAAGCCCTGACCGATCAGAAGGGCCCAGAGTGGGAAGACTTGCAAGAACAGGCGCTCGCCGTCGTAGACCGGCACTCGGGTGCTGAACAGGACGAGGAAGAGCGCGATCGCGCCGGCCGGCAGGAGCGGGAACGGGTCCGAACGGCGGTCATGCCAGCCGCGCCAGAGCCCCAGCAGACCGAACGCGTGCAGGCCGACCGGGACCGTCGCCGCGAAGTAGAACCAGGGGTAGTGCCAGGGCACGTCGCGATCGGCAAAGACCTGGCCGAAGTACAGGACGCGGATCGCCAGGCGGTCGACGCCTGTCCCCCAGAACGCCTTCAGCCGTGCCAGCGAGTCGTACCAGAGCCAGGGCCAGCCCAGGACGAACAGCGACAGGCCGGTCGCCGCCCAGGCGGCCGCCGGGGCGAAGGCTCGGCGCATGCCCAGGCGGACGACGGCCCAGGACAGCACGACCGGGATCAGGAGCCAGCCGTGGATCTTGGTCAGCAGCGCCAGGCCCCAGACGACCCCTGCGCCCGCCATCGCGAGTACCGGCCGGCGGTGCTCCAGGGCGCGTCCGGCAGCGAGCAGGGCGAGGGTCCAGAAGAGGCTGATGAACGTGTCGAGCGCCCCGAAGTGGGCATGCGCGAAGACGCGGGGCATCGC
>JAFANO010000549.1 GCA_019232645.1 Planctomycetaceae bacterium
TGGCGGCGCCGGGTGGGATCTCGAGGTCCTTCTGTGAGAACCCTTGGTGAACGCGCGATGGATCACCGGCTGCCGGGCCAGCGTCAGCCCGACCGACGACCGGTCGGCCCGGGGGACACCGATGGGCGTGTAGTGGACCTCGATGACCAGCTCGGCGCCGGCCGGGATGAGCTTGGCGACGCCGGGAGGGAAGACCGAGGGGAGGTCGCCGGGCGCGTAGCAGACCAGCTCGCGCCGGGCGTCGGTGAGGCCATCGCTGTACGGCTCGTCGGGGGCGAGGAAGACGCAGATGTGGTGGACGACCGCGCGGTCGCCCGGCCGGGCCTCGGCCGCCTGGACCCAGACGTCCCGGGTGAAATGGGTCGGGACGCGGAAGCGCTGGTAGGGCAGGATGCCTTGTGCGGCGACGGTGTATGGCTCGGGCATCTGGAGGATGACATCGGGCATGCCGATCGCCCAGCTCTCGGGGAAGTTCCGGGGTGGGGGCAGGTCTCTCGGGTCGCCGAGCGGCATCCCCTGGTCGACCCAGGCCAGCAACGTGGCACGCTGCCGGGCGGTCAAGCTCCGGTCGTTGGCGAAGTGGCCGTGGCGCGGGTCGGCGTGCCAGGGAGGCATCCGGCGATCCTCGATCGCCTCGCGGATCGGCCCGGCCCAGCGCCGCGCCTGGGCGAAGGTCAGGAGCGCGAACGGGGCGACCTGGCCGGGGCGGTGGCACGACTGGCACTTCTCCTGCAAGATCGGCGCGACGTCGGCGGCGAAGGTGACCGCGCCGACCGCGACCGGACCCTCGCTCGCTGTGCGCACCGCATCGATCCCCGGGGGCACGGGGTGGACGGCCCCTCGCCCCCCGACGCTGGTGACGGAAGTCCTGGGCTGCTCGCGGCTTAGGACGAGCACCACCGCCAACACGGCCGCTCCCGCGAGCAGCGCCAGGCCCACTGCGGACGCCACGCCGTGACGGCCACCGATCGCCCTCCTTGCCCCTCCGCTGGCTCGTCGTTCGGTCATCGAACCCGATCCTTCCGGGATCGCTCGGTGATGTCGTCATACTCAGCCGTTTCGAAAAATCGGTCGTCCCGGCGACACGCGTGAGGCTGATCACTCCGGAGGGAGTCCCGAAGACGTCGGGGGGATGCGATCTTACGCGATCGGGGGCAGCCCGGCCCAGTCCTGTCCTCGCGGCCGCGGGAAGGGCCGGCGGCTCGTTGCCTTTCCGGGTCGGGCAACCGTAAACTACAGGAGAATGCCGGGGATTGCCGAAGGCCACCGACCGGCGAGGATGGGGGTCGGGTCCATGACGTCATTGATCGTCCTCGGCGCGATCGTCCTGCTGCTCTATCTGTTCATCCGCCTCTGCGCGACGACCGGCGCATGGTTGTCGGGCGCCCGCTATCGCTCCTACCGGCAACTGGCGGCGCGGTATCGGGGGAAATACGAGAGCCGGGGCCTTTCCGAACCACCGACGGTCAGCTTCAGCTACAACGGCTCGAATGTCCGGCTCGGGCTGGCGCCTCAGATCACCGGACAGCCGGCGGTCTCGCGGACCCGGGTGGTGGCGCGGTTCCGCCGCGGCCTGCCCTTCCGCCTGGAGCTGGCGCCGGTCTCGCGGCCCGCGCCGGCGCAATCGCCCAAGGGGACCCGACCGTTCCGCGTCGGCGACGAGGAGTTCGACCGCAGCTATGTGGTCCAGGCGAATGACCCCGAGATGGCCCGCGAATTCCTCGCGGCCCCCATCCGCCGGGCGATCGACAACCTCCACCGGCTCGCCCCGCCGGGCGGGATGCTGATCTCGATCAGCCCCGAGCGGCTCCTGGTCCAGGTCGATCGCGACCTCGGCGCCAGCGCCGACGCGCTGGCCCACGCCGTCCAGCAGGCGCTGACGATCCATGACGGCCTGCTCCAGGGCGTCGCCGCCAGGATGGCGCAAGGGGTCTCGATCGTCGCGGTCGGCCCCACGCCGGCCGAGGAGGCCGGGCCGCCGATCTGCAAGGTCTGCGGCGAGCCGATCCTCGCCCCCGGCGTCCTCTGCGCCTCGTGCCGGACCCCCCACCACCGCGACTGCTGGGAGTTCGTCGGCCGCTGCTCGATCTACGGCTGCGACGGCAAGCAGAGCATCCCCGCCTAATACTGCCCTGTCAGTTATCCCAGGCTGAACCCTGCCTTGGACTTATAACAATTGGACCTCCTGAATGCGATCCCCAGCGACAACGATCTGAGTCGGACCATCGGGTCGACGAGACGGGGGCGAAGATGCCTCAACCACTACAGATCGCGCTGGCTTCCTATATCCCCATATTAGTGACAAAGTAGCATTAGGCGACCGGCGGGATGGGGGAACCGTCGGGCACCCAGCCGCCGTGGAAGCCGTAGGGGACGCGGACGGGCAGGCGGATGGTCGCGACGGGATCGCCGCCGAAGTCGCGCGCGTCGAGGATCACGACGTCGCTCTGATCGCGGCCGGCGTCGTAGACGTAGGACAGGATCCAGCCGTCGTCCTCGGCGCGGGCGTCGGGGCGCGGGACGAAGACCGGCTCGAGCGTGACGCGGCCGGGGCCGTAGTCGTGGACCTCGGACGAGTGCCGCTCCAGATCGTGCTTGATGGCCGGGCCGGCGTCGACGTCCGGGCGCCGATGCGCGATGTATCCGTGAGGATGTGCAGACATACTTGATCGAGCGGTGTATCCGAATCGATAGGGCCGACCGGCGAAGGCGCCATTGATGCGAGGGAACTCCGGGCCGCGCTCGTCGAGGATCGCCTCGACGAGCCGGCCGCTCGACCGGTCGAGCGTCCAGCGGGCCAGCGCGGGCAGCCCCTCCCCGGGCCCCGCCTGCACCGTCGCGAACATCCGGGGGTGGCGGACGACGTCGACGATCGTCCGATCGCCGTCGTCGTAGGCGTTGAGGAAGTGGAAGACGAAGCAGCGCGGGGCCTCGAACCATCGCAGCCGCCCCACGTCGCCGGCGCGCGGCAGGAGCCCGACCCGGGCGGCCTTCCGCTCGTCCCAGAGCCAGGGCCGGTCCGTCCGCGCCGCCTCGGGCTGGAAGGTCACCGGCAGGTCGAGCACGACGATGCTCGAGGCCGTGAAGGCGACGTCGTGGATCATCGGGGTGCGCGGCAGGTCGATCCGCGCGACGGTGGCGGCGCGGCCCGCCGCGTCGAGGGTGAGGTACCGCACGGGCAGGCCCGGCTCGTAGACGATCGCGTGCTGCACCCCCGTCGCGGGGTCGTACCTGGGATGCGCCGTGAAGCCGGCCTCCAGCGTGCCGCCGAAGTCGGAGCGGGCGACGCTCTCCAGCTCCTCGTCGAGCTCGACCGGCAGATTGCCGGCCTCGACCAGCGCGTAGAGCTTGCCGGCGGCGGTGGTGAAGTGGGTATTGACTTCGCCGTCGCGACGGCCGGCGCCGGGGCCGGGGATCGGGGCGCGGCCGAGCGCCTCGGCGGCCTTCGCGCTGAGCACGAACCGGCTGCGATACCACTCCGCGCGGCACCCCCGCAGCCGCAGCCCGTGCGCCATGCCGGTGCCGAGGAACCAGTGGAACCGCAGCGGGTCGACCGGCCCGATCGGGTTCGGGCCGATCCGCAGGAATCGCCCGTCCAGCCCCTCGGGGATCCGCCCGTGCACCTCCAGGTCCAAGCAGGTGGTCTCCGCCTCCACCGGCGCGAAATTCCCGGACAGGAACGGGTTGGTTGCCGTCGTCGGGGGCGTCGGGCGATGCTCGTCCATGGTTGTTCTCCGCGACCTCATAGAATACCGCAAGCATCGCGGCACCGCAAGTTGTTGGCCGATACCGCGGTCGAGCGGACCGACCTCATTGCACATCTCCTTCATTCGATCGCTGGATGGTTCGCCTCCGCGGATGACCATTGGAATCCCTTGTCGAGTCCGGACCAGATGGCGCCGAGCCGCCCGCGAGACCACCCTAGGTGCCGTCGGGAGAGGAGAACTCGACCCGCAGGACCCTTGCTGGCCGGATGATCCCGTCCGGCGGGGGCGCCGTCGTGCCTCCGTCGGTGGTGACGTATGCGACGCGGCCGTAGTCTCCGGGCATGCGACCCCAGGCGGCGCTCGATGGTCCGACCAGCCGGTCATCGAATGGGTTGCCGGCGACAGTGTCTCGCGCCGGTGGATCCTGGGCGGCTCTCAGCACGATGCGATCGATGGTGTGCTCGCGATGGGTCGTGACATACGCCACTCCGGCGTTCTCGTCGATGCAGAAGTCATCGCTCATCGTCCCGCCGGCGACGAACTCGGGGGGCCCGACCGGAGCCTTGGTGTCGGAGTCGATCCGCACGCGCATAAATAGCTCGCGTTGGGTCGAGGTGTAGTAGAGAAAGCCCGTCCTCGAGTCGTAGCGCACGCCGTTGATCCCCGGCTGGGGCGGCTTGAGCGGGTTGTCCGGGTCGAACGCCATGCTGTCGTGCTTGAGCCACACGCGAGCGGTGGCGGACATTCCGTCCTCGGCGAGGTCGACGCGCCAGATCAAGCCCGCGATCGAGTCCGCCACGAGGAGCACGCCCGGCGCGACCAGGCACGCGCCGTTGAGCGCGCCGACCGGCTCGCCGAACTCGAGCACCGGTTGGGGCTGAATCGCGGTACCGGGGGTCCAGTCGCGCAGGTCAAGCCGCTCAAGCGTGGACTCGTGCGTGGTGTAGATGTCAGAGGTGCAGACGTAGAAGATGTCGGGCTCGGTCTCGACGATGCCCATCGTCATGTGAGCGAACGTGTGCACGGGCATCGGCTCGACGGGAAGCTCGGCGCGCGGGGCGGGGAGGTACCAGACCTCCTTGCGGTTGAGGACCGTGATCAGGATTGAACCGTCGCGGCGGACCGCGAGATTCTCCAGAAACGAGCCCTCCGGAAAGACGGCGACCGTCGTCAGTGTCGCCGCCGGCGTGTGAGATGACATTTGTTTCTCTCTCTGACATTGGTTCCGTGGGAGTCCTCCCCTGGCTACGCCGGGGCGGGGATGTCGAACGCGTTGAGCGTGGCGCAGACGGTGTGGTAGATGCCGGCGAGGAGCACGATGTCCAGCACGCCTGAGCTTCCGAACGTCTGCTCGGCTTCGCGGTAGAGTTCGTCGTCGAGCTGGTGCTCGACCGAAAGTTGCCGGGCGACGCGGTGAGCGATCCCCTCCTGATCGGTCAGCACGTCCGGCTGACCGCCGCTGCCCAGGGCCCGGATCGCATCCTCCGTCAAGCGCGCTTTGAGGGCTACGGCCGCGTGGGCGTAGAGCTCGTAGTCCGCCCGCCACACCGCGCCGACCGTGAGGATGACGACCTGCCGAACGCGCTCGGTCAGTGACGTGTGCTCGCCCTCGTCGAACAGCAGCTGCAGAAAGCTGCCGGTGATCTCTGGGTGCAGCAGCATAGGGTTAAGTGGGCCGATGAACCGCCCGTCCTCGGTACACGCCTGGAAGCCCACTGACTCGGCCCACGGGAGCAACGTCTTGGTCATCTGATCAAAGAGCTGCTTCTGCGCGGGGGACAGCGCCGCAGAGTCGACGAGCGGCAGCCGGCCGCCCAGGTTCGCGGTGTCGCCGGACATCTAGGGTTCCTCCTATCTCAGAGCGATGCGGTTGGACGCCGTCGCTATTGCTCCAGGCCGACGGCATCGGCGGGGACGTCAAAGGCTGCGAGCGTCAGCGACACGGCGGTGAACCAGCCCAGCAGCACGGTCACGTCGACGATCCCCGCGTCGCCGAGCAGATCCTTGGCACGGC
>JAFANO010000637.1 GCA_019232645.1 Planctomycetaceae bacterium
TGAAGAAGACAACCGACTTGGCGTCGTCGAAGATGTGGTCGTCCTCGGGCCAGCCCCCGGCGACGAAGACCGGGTCGTCGCCGGGGACCTCGCTGAGGCACTTGACCAGGAGCTTGGTCCCCGCGTTGAATTCGTGCTCGCCGGGCCCGTGGCTGGGTCGGCCGGCGATCAGGACGATCTTGGTGCCGGCGGCCCGCGCCGGGACCGAGGCGCCGCCCCAGGTCAGGCCTGCCAGTAGGAACAGACCGATCAGATTCTTCATGCGATGGACCTCTTGGGAGGGAAGGGGAGCCGGGGAGGGCGGCAGGCGCGCCCTCCCCGCGATCGTGGGAGGGTGCCGATCCTTCGAGGAATCGGTCAGATCAGCTCGGTGGTGCCGGGCTTGGCCAGGACCGGCTCGGGGCGGGGGCCCCACTCCAGCTTGTCGGGGAACGTGTCGAGCTTGGATTCGAGGGCCTGCTCCCAGGTGACCTCCTGGCCCGTGTAGGCGGACATCCGGCCCATGATCGCTGTCAGGTTGCTCTCGGCGACCTGCTTCAGCTCGTTGATCGGCTCGCCGCGGGCGATGCCCTCGAGCAGGTCGATCTGCTCTTGGACGTAAGGGTTGCGGTGATTCCGGCCGCGATCGCGGCCGCGCCGCCCCTCCCCCGAGATCCGGAAGCCGCCGCTGCTGCTCCAGGCCCCCTTGGTGCCGACCAGGTGCTCGGAAACGTCAGGCTTGCATCCGTTGATCTGGCGGGCCATGCTCAGGACGTGTACGCCGTTGGGGAACTCGTAATCGACGGCGAAGTGGTCGAAGCTCTCGCCGTACTCGGGGGCCGTGTTCACCTCCTGCCCGCCCATGCCGACGCAGCGGACCGGGTGGCCCTTGAGGGCCCAGCACGCCACGTCGAGGATATGGATGTGCTGCTCGACGATGCAGTCGCCGCAGAGCCAGACGAAGTGATACCAGTTGCGGATCTGGTATTCCATGTCGCTCCAGCCCGGCTGCCGCCGGTGCGCCCAGATGTTGCCCTGGTTCCAGAAGACCCGGCCCGCGACCGGGTCGCCGACGTCGCCGTCGTGGATCCGCGCCATGGCTTCGAGGTAGCTGTCCTGGTGGCGGCGCTGGGTGCCGACGACGATGGCCAGGTCCTTCCTCTGGGCCTCCTCGGCGACGGCCAACACCTTGCGGATGCCGGGGCCGTCGACGGCGACCGGCTTCTCGGTGAAGATGTGCTTCCCGGCCGTCACCGCGTACGCCAGGTGCTGGGGACGGAAGCCGGGCGGGGTCGCCAGGAGGACCAGGTCGCAGCAATCGGTCACCTTCTGGAAGGCGTCGAAGCCGACGAAGCAGCGCTCCTTGTCGACGTCGAACTTCTCCTTGGCGTTCTGGTTGTTCTTGAGGAAGTCATAGCAGTCGTTGACCCGATCCTCGAAGACGTCGGCCAGGGCGTGGAGCTTGACGTTGCTCGAGGTGCCGGCGGCCTCGCAGATGTCCTCGGCCGCCCCCCGGCCGCGGCCGCCGCAGCCGATCAGGCCGACCTTGATCGTCTCGCCGGCGCGGGCGTAGGCATTGGGGATCAGGCTGAGGGCCGCGGTGCCGGCCGCCGCCGCGGTGGTCGTCTTGAGGAACTCCCGGCGCGAGGTCGACGCCTGGCTCGCTTTCGGCCCGGTCATATCGCATTCTCCTGGGGTGAGGGTCTGAACCGTCCGGCGCGCAGCGATCGGCCGGGGACGGCCCAGCCGCGGTCGCCCGGCTCAACGCGTCGTCTTGCCCTTGACGACCAGCGACCGCACGCCTCTGAGGTTCTCCTGCTCCTGGAGGGGCCGCGCGATCCGGAACCCGACGGTCGTGGCGTCGGTGTGCCACCAGATGCTCTGGGGGCGCTGCGGATCTTGGACACTCCACTCGGGGTTGGAGGCCAGCCGGGCCGCGCTGCGGAGGCGGTCGGCATCGTCGTCCCACGAGCCGCCGCGGGCCACGTAGGGATGTCACTAGGGACGAGGCGCACGACCATTTCCGCCGCACTCTCGCCGTCGGCAAGTGGTCCGTCGTCCGCGGCTGGCACGTGCTCCGGCACAGCTTCGCGAGCAATTGTGCCGCGAGCGGGGTCGACTAGCGGCTCATCGACGAGTGGCTCGATCATACCACCGAGGAGATGCGCAAGCGGTACCGACACTTGATCCCATCGCGCGAGCAGCAGGCGATCCGAAGCGTGTTCGAGGGACTCGCCTCGGAGTGACGGGTTCGACAGATTGTCATGACGCCCGCACCCTGGTAAGCTAGTAGAACCAACTAGTTTGCAGGGGGCGAGAGCCATGACCACCGTCGGCACCTTCGAGGCGAAGACCCACCTGAGCGAGCTCCTCGAGCGGGTGGCGCGCGGAGAGCGGATCGTCATCACCAACCGGGGGAAGCCTGTCGCCATGCTCGTCCCCCCCGAGGTCGCCGAGGAAAAGGATACGGCTCGGGTCGGCCGGGAGATGCTCGCGTATCGCGATCGAGTGAAGCGGACCCTGGGCGGCTCGTTCCGCGAGATGGCCCACGAGGGGCACCGTTATTGACCCGGATCGTTTGCCGGCGATGAGCACACCAGCCCCTCCGGACCGGTTCGTCCTCGACGGGTCCGTCACGCTCGCGTGGCTCTTCCACGACGAGGCGGATCCCTACGCCGACGCCATCGTCGCAAAGCTGCCCGCCCTGGAGATGCTGGTGCCCTGCCTCTGGCACCTCGAGATCGCAAACGTCCTCCTCGTGGGCGAACGACGCGGGCGGAGCAGCCAGGCCGACACGACGAGCTGGCTGTCGTACCTCTCCGGCCTTCCGATTGTCGTGGACGGCGCGACCGAGGCCCGCGCCTGGACCGACACGCTCAACCTCGCCCGTCAGCTGGGACTGACCGCCTACGACGCCGCCTACCTCGAGCTCGCGCTGCGGGAGGGAGTCCCGCTCGCCACGCTCGACGCGAAGCTCAGGGCCGCGGCTCAGACGGTCGGCGTGCCGCTCTATCAGCCGTAGGCGACGCCACTCTGCGCCTCGTGTGCGCCTCTTCGCAGCGGGGGCGACATCCGTCAGGCGCCGAACTACTCCTTACACCTCCCGGATGCACTCGGCCTCCCAGGCAGCGATTCAGTGATGCGTGGGGGCGCAAGCCGGCCGGCAGCGAAGTTACGAGGGAGGGTCTGGGCTCATGAGGGGAAACCGGTGCTCC
>JAFANO010000643.1 GCA_019232645.1 Planctomycetaceae bacterium
CATCGAGCCGGAACGCGACGGCCACGATCGCCCAGCCCAGCAGGAGGACCGGGATCGTGTTCGGGACCTCGCGCGATCTGAGATCGAAGCCGGTGGCCACCAAGACGTGCGCCAGCGCCACCCAAGCCCCCATCGTGCTCATCCCCAATGGATTCGGCACCCCGCCTCACAAGCGTGGGGCGGGGGCCGAACGTCGGCTCTTCGCATCACGGTCCGTCCGACCAACATCAACACCCGAGTCATTGCGATTCGATGATCAGCCCGTCGAAGCCGTTGGTAGAGCCCATGGCGGGGCCGAGTACGGCGTTGCCGAGACGGTCCGTGTTTTTTTCGCCAAGAATCGTGGGCACGTCCAGCGCGATCGAGCCACCGGTGCCGGTCTGGGCGGTATCGATCAGGTGGCCGCTCATGATGGGAGCGTTGTCGTCCGTGTGGGCGCCCGGCAGGATCGCAGTGACGGCGGCGATCATGTCGCTCGTCTTGTGGCCGAAGAGCGAGACGGCCGCCGCGGAGATCAGGGCGACGCCCGCGATCAGCAGGGCGTATTCGACCAGGCCCTGGCCCTTCTTGTCGCGACGCAGGCGGGAGAAAAACTTCCGAATCATGTTCGTGCTGTCCTTCCTTTGGGTGTTGATCAGAGCGCTGATGAAGGTCGGCGTTGGCCATTCGTCCCTGATCTGTCGTGGGCGGCCTTGTCCTTCTAGATGGTGAGTGCCGGTCCTTGTCGAAAGTTCCTGGAAAAATCGACACGATCGTCAACCCAACAATGCAAACACCCGCGTGTCATCCGACCGTTGCCGTTGCGACCAAGGCGGCCTTCAGCGCCTCCCGCGCGCGGTGGAGCCGCGAGCGGACCGTCCCCATCGGGACGCCGAGCGACTCGGCGATCGATTCGTAGTCCATCTGCTCGGCTTCCCGGAGCACGAAGACGGTCCGCAAGTGGTCTGGCAGCGCATCCAGGGCGGCCTCGATGGCCCGCGCGACTTCCGCGGTTTCCAAGGGTCGCGAGGCGTCGCCGGCGGGGTCCTGCTCGGAGCGGCCGAGGCACGCCCGCTCTTCGTGGTGGCGTCGTCGCTGTCGCGTCCGGTTCAGGTGCAGGCTCCGGTTGACGACCGCCCGGACGAGCCAGCCGTCGAGGTTCGGCGGGAGCCGCTCCTCGCGCCAGAGGCTCAGCAGCGCCTCCTGCACGGCGTCGTCCGCCAGATCGTCGCTCCGCAAGATCTTCCACGCCAGGCGCTGGAGCCGGGCCAGGCGCGGGCCGACAATCTCGGCGAACTGGTCGCAACAGGGGTGGCTCTCTGGGAACTCCATGGAGACGGGGAAGGTCCCGAGTCGCGGCGTTCCCTCGTGGTCTATGCCGCTTGCCCATTCCGGAGAGTCGGGGGACCCGAAACCACGACGTTCGTCGCAGGACGATCGAAGCGGTAGAATCAGTTCGAGATAATTCGTCATTCGTCGCGGTTGTGCCGCACTAATTACCGACATCGTCGGCACCTCTTCCTTCCTTAACCCTTCAACTTGCTGTCAAGGCGCGCGATGAAACGCAGGCGAAATGTTGATGCAGACCGTGGCGCGATCCCTCGGCATGTCCGGAGCGGACCGACGAACTCGGTGCATGGGCGAGAACGGAGAGCGCCGTCGGCCGAGGAGCACTGCGTGCGGGCAAAAGCGTACCGAGTTGTCGGGGCGCAGCGCGAGGAGGGCCGAGACGCGGATTGACGGGGACAGACCGTCAGGCGAAGGGAGGAAGGAAGATCGGAGGGGCGCGCGGGCTGCAAGACGGATGCCGGTCGCGCGAGGCGACCAGCGCGAGGATCAATACCGCATGGGGCTCGGTTCGCGGCCGGGAGACCACGCGGGCCGGCTCGACCGTGAGTTGCCCCTGCGCCTGGAATTCGCAGATCGGGCAGTGGCCCGATATGGCCTCGAGACGCGGTCCCGCGGCCTCATCATCTCGCCCGGACGACGCATGGGAGGCCCTCGACTCCATCAGCGCGTGCAAGCCCGAACCGCAGAGTGACACCAACCCGTAAAGGGTTAGCATCGTCACGATCAGGCTTTGCCGCCAGAATCGAGGCATCGTCCAACGTCCCGAAATAGTTCGAACGAGAAACCACCCCGGGAAAAGAATCTTCCGGGAGAAGGGGCCGCAGGATTTCTTGGCGTTCGCCAAGGTGGATTATACACACCAAAATTATCGAAAGGCTCGCAACCAAAATTATCGAAAGGCTCGCAAGCCTCGTCAATCAATTTTTTCCAAAAAACTGATGGCAGAGTGTCACACTCAGCATTCGCCCTCGCCAAATCGCTCGCAATTCGAGCGGACGCCTTCGGCGAATGTCAGAGCGGTTTTTTGCGCAAGGCGATGAACAGGCGCCCCTCCGGGTTTCTCGACCAGTCACCCCTCGCGTCAATCACGCCCACCCAGTCGGGATCCTTGTACAGGGCTCTGGTCCGAACATTGCGAAGGCGTTCCTCCTGAAAGACCACGAGATTGACGCGATGGGCATCCAGGAACTCCCGCCATCCCCACAGGCCGTACTTCGCGGCGCGGCATTGGTACCAATACTCTCGTGAGAAGATGTGGACATGCGAATAGACAAGTACGGGGTAATCGGCTGGCAGCGCCCAGACCAGGTAGTCGCCGAGCAGCTCGTTCGGGAAGATGTTCCCGCGGAAGCGGCCTCCGGGATAATACGCGCGGAGGGCACGATCGAGCGCCGGGATGCGGTACGCCGACGGACCGCCGGGCGTCCGCAGGGTCTCGGCCAGGCGCCAGGGTGTCCCGACGATCGCGTGATCGAGAGTCTCCGGGCGCCCCCGAACGAGCCATCGGACCGGCGTCGAGAACAGGGCGAAGGCGATCACCAACTGCGCAGCCAGGACCGTCATCCGCCAGTTCCGACGGCCGGGACGCCAGACCCACGACCACCCGAGCCGCTGGGCGATGGCGGCCCAGTGCGGGAGCATGACCCAGGGGGCGACCATGACCCACCAGACCATCCAGCGCTGCTGGAACGGGGGGATCACGGCGAACCCCATCATCAGAACTTCGGTTGGTGACGATCGGTGCGGGCTCAGCAGGCGCGTCGCCGCCAGCAGCCCGATCAGGGCGAAGTAGTAGCCGTGCCACCCGAACCTATGAATTCCCATCGGGTTCCACTCTGTCTGGGTGGCCATGTTGGGATGGTTCCCCGTCCGAAGGGTGAGCCAGAAGAGCCGAGGTCCGTGGGGATTCAGGACGGCGACGGCGACGGCGGAGGCGAGGACCATCCAGGCCAGGCGTCGGATGCGGGGATCGGCCGTCACCCGCCGCCAACACGATCCCGTCTCGGCCTCCTTGGCGATCTCGATCGCTCGACCGGCCATCAGGATCGTCGGCAGAGCCAGTCCGAGGACATAGGAGCCATGGACGTTGGCCCAGACGACCAGCAGGGCCGGCACGCCCACCAGCGTGCGGTGCGAGGGGACTTCCCGGCTCAGCGTCATCAGCAGGAGGGCGAAGAACAGTTCTCCCGCGACCTGCGGTCGCGCCACGGCGATATGGCCCGTGCTGGCCGCCAGTGCCACGGCCAGCCCCAGACAGGCCAGCCCCAACGAGCCGCCGACGCGGCGGAGCGCCACCAGCAGGGCCAGGAAACGGAGCAGGACCAGCAGCGCGAAGCCGGCGCGGAGGAACTCGACCCCTCCCTCGACCCGATGGATCGCGTCGCCGCCGGCCGCGACCTCGCCCGCGCGGAAAGCCAGGTGCAAGACGACCTGGCCAGCCCAGCAGAAATGGACGTACGGCGCCTCGCGATCGGTGAACGGGCTGAGCGGCTCCCTCGCCGGCAAGCGGCCGTGCTCGACGATCCAGCGGCCCACGGCGAGGTGACCCCAGATGTCGCTGTGATAGAGCGGCGGCAGGTCCGCGAACAGGAAGGCCACGCCCAGGAGCAGGAGCGCAACCAACTGGGAGGGTCGCAATACGAAGCGATCGCGAAACCGTGTCGACGCCTCCTGACCCGACACCAGCTCCCGCTCGGCGGGGTCGAAGTCATCCCCCGTGCGAAGTGCCTCACCGGGCTGAGATGGGGGCGATTCGATCGAATTCACGATGAGGTGGTCCCGCGCAACGGCCCCCCGATCTCGGGACCGTCGGATAAATCCGCGAACTGAGTGTCCAAGAAGACGATGCGACCTTCCCCACCGGCTTGGAGAGGCCCCCTCGATCAGTTCGGGCTCGATCGCTCTGCTTCAGGAAGGCGGTAGACCAAGATCATCCCGCGTCGCGGCTGAGTTTCGTTCCGCTGGACGATCCTTCTGGGCGAAGGATTCCCCAATAAGGGGTGTCGCCGAACGACAATAAGTTCCCTGAGAGCGAAATCTTCCCTCGCCCCTCGCCCGTGTCGCCGAACGACAATAAGTTCCCCGAGAGCGAATCAGCGAAGGGACGAACCCCGAGTGGGGAATTCCCAGCGAGTGATGATCGGCAACGAACAGGGATGAGGCTCCCAGTGGCGAGCGTGGTTCGCCTCATTTTGACTCATTCGTGACTCCTGGTGCCCGAGGGTGCACGAACTGCCTGGGAAGTGGCCGACGCATGCCGGTCCTTCCTCCGATCCGAGCCCGGGCTTAATCGCGCTTCCGGCTCCGTCGCCCGAGCGCCCCCGCGCAGACGCCGGTCAGGAGCCTCGCGGCGTTGCCGCCGAGCGACCGGATGTTGTATCCCCCCTCCTGGACCAGCAGGGTGGGGAGCCTCAGGCCGCCGATCCGGGAGCCGATCTCGTACAGGCCCTCGCGGGTGACGCTCCAGGTGCCGGTCGGGTCGGCCTTGGCGATGTCGAGCCCGACCGGGACGACCAGCGCTTCGGGCTTGAACCGGCGGACGATCGCCAGCGCCTCGTCGAGGGCCTCGAGGTAGCGGCCGTCGAGGACGTCCTCGGGAAGTGGGAGGTTGACGTTGAAGCCCTGACCTTCCCCCTCGCCGACCTCGTCGGCGAACCCCGAGAAATACGGGTAGGCGAAGCTAGGATGGCCGTGGATCGAGACGGTCAGGACGTCGGACCGGTTGAAGAAGATGTCCTGGGCGCCGTTGCCGTGATGATAGTCGATGTCCAGGATGGCGACCCGCCCGACCTTCTCGACCAGATATTGGGCGGCGATCGCGCCGTTGCAGAAGTAGCAGAAGCCGCCGTAGGTATCGCGCTCGGCGTGGTGGCCCGGGGGGCGGCAGAGGCTGTAGACCAGCGGGTTGCCCGTCAGCACGGCCTCGGCGCCCGACAGCGCCACGTTGACCGCGGCCCGGGCCGCCTTGTAGGCGTCGCGGCTCAGCGGCGTGAACGTGTCGATGCAGTAATAGCCCGCGCGGCGGGAGCGATCGAGCGGCGGGCGGTCGGTCCGACGGATCGGGAAGACGTAGGGGTAGACCATCTCCCCCTTGGGCAGCTCCTGGCAGAAGTTGCGGAGATAGTTGACGAAGTCGGTGTCGTGCACGGCCCGGATCGGCTTCTCGCCGAAGTTGCGGACGGGCAACTGCTCGACCTCGGGCAGCTCCGCCAACGCCTTGAGGATCACGTCGACCCGCGCCGGCCGCTCGACGTAGCCGCGCTCGCGGACATGGTGGAGCGAGTGGTACGACGAGCAGAAGACTTTCAGGGGGTGGAGCCGACGGGGGATCTTGTCGCGCTTCTCGCTCGGCGAGACGTAGCGCGGCTTGCGGATCCGGACCGGCGAGTCCTTGACCGAGCCGAGCACCTGGTGGACGTAGGGGTCGTCGGGGGCGAAGTTGTACCGCTCGGTCAGGATCATCTCGATGACCCGGCGGAGCGTGTCGGCCTCGAGCGCCCGGGCGTGGTTCAGCGGGTCGAACAGGAGCCGGGGCTCGGGCGGGTTGCCGGGGCGGATCGGCTGGTCGTAGAGCGTCCCCACGATCGGCAGCGCGCCGTAGCGCTCGTAGAACTTGAGCCGGGCCTTGTTGGCCTTGAGGTGGGCGGGGTTGGAGACTTGCGCCGGGTCATCGGTGGGGACCTCGAAGAACAAACCCTTCGCGCCCCGGGCGACCAGGTCCTCGCGCAGGGCCTCGTACAGGGCGCCGCCCAGTCCCCTGCCCCGGCGTTCGGCCTCGGTGACGATGAAGTCGAGGTAAGCATACCCGATCGACTCGAAGTAATCGGCCAGCGCGAACCCGATGATCCGGTCGTTCGACCCGTGCGCCGCCAGCAGGATCACGGGATAGCCCCGCGTCTCGGGCGAATTGAGCTTGCGCGCGATGTAGTCGCCATCCTCGGCGATGCCGGGGAAGGCAGCCGCGAGCATCGATTGCATCTCGGCGACGCATCGGCGATCGTGCTCGCCGTGCACCCCGAGGACGTGACTGATCCGGAACATGGAGGCTCTCGATCCGACTTGTCGCAGCCCGCTGGCCATCGACATCTTCCGTGACTCCTTCTCTCGCCAGGCTTCCGGCGATCCTTGCCGAATTGGGAGGTGGATGGAACGCGACGGACCGGAGGCGGCACCCCTCATCCGGCCGACGCGCCCCGGCCCAGCGCCTGCCTCGCCAGCGCCGCGAGCGTGGCGGCGTAATCTCGACCCGAAGCTCGCAGCGCCCGTGCCCAGCCCGCCGCCGGGCCGAGGTCCGGGTTCGGGTTGACTTCCAGGATCATCGGCATGCCACGGTCGTCGAGCCGCAGGTCGACCCGCGCGTAATCGCGGCAGCCGGTCGCTCGGAAAGCCCCGACGGCCAGCCGGCAGAGCTCCTCGGCCAGCCCTCCGTCCACCTGCGCCGGGCACCGGATCGGGCTCGACAGGTCGTCGTCCGAGCCGGGCGCCCACTTGGCGGCATAGGTCAGGATCGGCCAGCTGCCGGGCCTCGGCGCGAACACGACCTGGGCGACGGGCAGCGGCACGGGCTTGGGCAGCGCCAGCACCCCGATATGATACTCGGGCCCGGGCAGATATGCCTCC
>JAFANO010000670.1 GCA_019232645.1 Planctomycetaceae bacterium
GAGCGCGTGCGCGAAGGCGGCATAGTCGATCCGGGCCAGCTCGGTGGCGGTGGTCCGGCGGTAGACGGGCTCCTGGAGCATCTGCATGTAGTGGTAGGCTCCGTCGTCGAAGACGAAGAACTTGACCGGCAGGCAGGCCCGCGCGGCGGTGGACATCTCGATCGCCGACATCAGGAAACAGCCGTCGCCCGTGATTGTGACCACTTGGCGGTCGGGCCGGACCCGCTGCGCGCCGATCGACGCGGGGATCGCCCAGCCCATGCTCTGGTTGTTCGCCGGGGTGAAGTAGAGGCGCGGGCCCTGGACCTCGATCGCCTCGGAGGCCCAGTGCGTGGCGGCGGTCACGTCGACGAAGATCAGCTCCTCGGGCCCCAGCGCGCCCCGCAGTTGGGTCAGGAAGATCATCGGATCGACGCCGCAGGTCACCCGGACCTTAGTATTCTCGAGGCGGTCCAGCTCGCGAGCGTCGCGGATCTTCTTCCAGAGCGCCGGGCAGGCGGGACGCTGCACGGCCGGGGCGTCGGCGAGCAGGCGGTCGAAGAAGATCCGGGAGTCGGCGCAGAGCTTGACGCAGGCGTGGACGTTCCTGCCCAGGTTGTTCGGGTTGGCGTCGACGTGGATGACGTTGCGCGGCGGGATCGCGTAGTTGGCCGTCGAGACCTCGCTGTAGCGGACCCCGACGGCGAGGACGAGGTCGACGTCGCGGAACGCCCGCTCGGCCGCGCGGGTCCCTTGCTTGCCGTAACCCCAGCCGACGGCCAGCGGGTGGGCGTCGGGGATGCATCCCTTGCCGCTGACCGAAGTCGCCACGGGTGCCTGGAGCATCTCGGCGACGCTCGCCAGCGCCGGCCCGGCGTCGATGCAGCCCATCCCGGCGTAGATCCCGATCCGGCGGCCCCGGTCCGCCAGCATCCCGCGTGCCTGGCAAAACGCCGCCTCGTCGAAGGGCAGGGGGGGCGGCGGGGGGACCGAGCAGTCGTAGTCCCAGGCCTCGGTGTAGAACGGGAACGGGATGACGACGGCCACGGGGCCGGGCTCACCCGCGACGGCGATCCGGTGTGCCTGATGGATCGCCAGGGGGATCTCGGCCTGATGGTGGACCTCCAGCACGGTCTTGCAGACCGGCTGGAGCAGGGCCGCGTTGGCCAGCGAGTGGACCTGGCCGATCGGCGCGTTCGGGCCCCGGCTGACGTCGGTGACGATGCCGACGATCGGGACGCTGTCGAGCAGCGCCTCGCCGATGCCGGTCATCGCATTGGTCAGCCCTGGCCCGGGCACGACGCAGAAGACCCCGACCGCACCCGTGACCCGCGCCGAGGCGTCGGCCATGACGCTCGCCGACGCCTCGTTGGTCACGAGAAGGTAGGGCACCCGCCGGGCCTTCATCGCGTCCCAGAGCTCGTTGTTCTGCGCGCCCGGCACGCCGAAGACGCAGGGGACGCCCTCGCAGCAGAGGGCCGCCGCCGCGGCCTGCGCGCCGGTCATTCGCCCCTGCACACCCGGCCGACGGACATACCTGCCGACCTCGACATGTCCGGCCCGCGCCGGGGACGTCCCTGCGGCGACCGTGGCCGCCGCGCCCATCGCGCCGAGCACACCCAGCGCCTCGCGCCGATTCAGGTTCGGGAACACGACGACGCCCCTCCTGCTGGCCGATACTTCCGGACCGCATCCGTCCCGGTCCACTCCGAGCGCCCTCCGGAATCCTCGACGGGCCGGTTCTCCTGGTCGTATCGGCATCGCCGCACGATCACTTTGCCGACGCGGCCGTCACCGAGGCGATCCTTCCGGCATTCGGTCGGGTCGTGCGGATTGCTGGAGAATTACTCCTCCCCAAGATCGGGAGCGAAGTCCGCAACGAGCTTCGCGAACCCGGGCGACCACAGTCGCGCGAAAAATTCATCCCGGGGGATCAATTCTCTCTATTCGGACCGTGCGGAATATTCCCGGAATGAGTATAAAGCGGCGCCACGACCGTCTTGGGCACGACCGGCTGCCTTCCGAGGGGCCGGCTTCGGTCGCCCCGATTGGCTTCGCTCGGTGCGACGCAAGAATTTTGATGCAAAGGACTTCGGTAGACAAATTGAAACTATGAGAGGGGAGGTCGAGCCGGCGGCCGCAGCGGCCCCCGAGTCTGTGTCAGACTTCAGATGTGGACCAGACACTCAAGTCCCACTGACCCGGAGAACCACCGTGAACTACGTCGGCATCGACCTCCACAAGAAGACTATCGTCCTCTGCGTCATGGACCAACACCGGGCCGTCCGGCACCGCGGCTCGTTCGCCTGTGGCGACACCGAGGCCATCCTCGCCTTCGTCCGTCGCCTGGGTCCGTTCCGGGCCGTGGTCGAGGCCACCGCCAGCTACGAGTGGCTGGTCGAACTGATCGAGCCTCTGGCCGAGAAGGTCGTGCTGGCCAACCCCAAGAAGCTCCGCGTCATCGCCGAGTCGACCAAGAAGACCGACAAGCTCGATGCCCAGGTCCTGGCCGAGTTCCTGGCCCGCGACATGATCCCGGAGGCGTACCGGCCCTCCCCGAGGCAGCGCGAGCACCGCACGCTGGTCCGCCACCGCCAGTACCTCCGGCAGCGTGCCACGGCCTTGAAGGTCAAGATGCGGCGGATCGTCAGCGACTACAACGCCGACCGCCGCGACCTGTTCACCGCCGCGGGCTGGCAGGCAGCGCTGCAGGGGATCAAGTTGCGCGACGGCGATCGGTTCGTGCTCGACCAACTCCACGCGCAGTGGCAGGGCCTGGAGGACCAGGTGCGGGAGCTGAAGCGGCGGCTCCAGACGTTCGCCGCGGCGGCGCCGCCGCGGGAGGCCGAGGCGCGGGCCAAGTTGGAGACGATCCCCGGAGTGGGCCCGGTGACCATCAACGTGGTGCTCAGTGAGTTGGGCTCGGACGTCCGTCGGTTCGCGTCGGCCAAGGCGGTGACCGCGTACGCCGGGCTGGCGCCACGAGTGCGGCAGAGCGCGGGCAAGGGGAAGGACCTGGGGATCACCAAGGAGGGCTCGCCGCTGTTGCGGTGGGCGCTGGTGGAGGCGTCGTGGCGGGTCGTCCATCACAGCGCCTCGTGGCGGCGGATCTATGAAAGTATCAAGAAGCGAGCTGGTGGTAAGAAAGCGATCGTGGCGGTGGCGCGGCGGCTGCTCTGCGTGATCTACGCGATGCTGCGCGACGGCACCAACTACGACCTGTTGAGGGTCGGCGAGCCGCAGCCGTCGTGAGGCCCCGGCCGGAGTGAGACGGACCTGACCGTGCAACGGACCTGACAGCGCAACCGACTGGACAACGTGGGGGAGACATCAGGCGGTGCCCTGGTGGACGTGACGACCAAAGGACGACCCCGGACCGAAGCCCGAAGGCGGTCCCATCACCGACCTTCGCCCTATTGAATGGCGGCGTCCCTTGGATTGCGATTACTGGCGACGTCTGGGCGACCGGGCGATCCCGAATAGATGGTTGAGCGTCACGGTCACGTCGGCACTGGCTCGTGGACGGTAAGGAGGTCGAGGGGGCTCTCCCTCGACCTCGGGCTCAGGGGATGTGTGCCGGGAGTGGCACGACCCGGGACCGTGGGCGGGGTCTGAGATGGGCCAGATCGACCGACGCCGACGGCGAGGGGGATGTGCGGGGGCTCCCGGGACACGGAATCTGCACCGGCCCGCTTGACTTCCCCCCTCTCATAGATGGCTTCGGTCGGTGAGGCGCCCGCTGGTTCGCGAGGTCGCGCCTTACCTCGGGGACGGGACTTACCTGACCCCGTGATGCCAAGGAACCGCAGGCGCATCGCACCAGGATCATCATCGGGTCGGCCGCTCCGAATGTCCTCGAAGCCGATGCTTGCAGACGCCTCCGCGATGCCCCTTCCGACGAGGCCGCGCAGCTGGCCCTACGGGCCTCCCTGCCAGACTGCGCCGAAACCCAACGGCGGCACCACTGCGCCTTGGCCGGCGATTTGACCAAGGCGCTGCGCCAGTGCTGCCCACGGATGGCCATCGACCTGACGTTGAACACCTTGCACGGCTTGCCCCTGCGCGTTCCCGAGGAAATCGTCCGCGGCAAGCCCAAGAGCGGCACCGAGCATCCTCTGCAACGGCCGACGTCCTCCAGAAGCGCCACCGCACCACCGTCGCCCTGACGGCCGTCCGCAGCGGCGAACCAGAACACGGACATTCCCCGCTCCGGAACCAAATAAGGCCGCACCACCGGAGGACGCGGGTAGTGAGACCCGCATCCCTCGGTGGTGCGACCCCTGAAAAAAACGCCATGTCCGCTGGTAACCGCGAGAGACGTTATCCGACCGGTTTCGACGGCTGCACAGCCCCGCGAGGCCGAGCGCATCGAGCCTGTCAGGGCGAGGGCAAGCGTCGACGGCTCGGGAACGAACGAGCGAGAGGAGATGGCCACGATAGCCACTCCAGCCCTCGGTAAGTCCCTTGTCCATGCGGCGTGAAGGCAGCATCGCTCTCAACATCGAGAACACCGCATCATTATCTCATTAACTAATCTCACTCTGATAGCAACCTCTTTCCAGAAAAATTATTGCCCGTATTTCGGAGTGAACTGCGTCCATTGGACCGGCCGACAGGGCTGTTCGGACTCCGGTGTGGATCGGCCCGATCGGCGAGCCCGAAGTGAGGTCGGGAGTTGGCCTTGGGAGTGTCAACGACCATTCTGAGGGATCATCACCGCGGAGACTGGCCAGCCTTCGGAGCGGCGGTCGTGAGCCTTCTGGAATGCCCGCTCGCGCTCGAGCCGGGTCCGCTCGTAGAGGTCGAGGTAGAGGTGCTCCTCGGCCTCGGAGAAGACCTGCCCCCGGCGTCCCATGACGATCCGGGCCGTCGCGAACAGCTGCTCCAGCGGGAGTCCCGGCGCCACCCGGCCGTGGAGCACCGCGGCGAACGAGGGCACGTACTTGGGCAGCAGCGGCCCGGCCGGCAGCACGTTGCACATCACGCCGATGGCCGTGCCGGTGTTGAGCAGGCTGCCCATGCCGGTCCGGGTGTGGTCGCCGAGGAAGCAGCCGACCTTCGCCTGGCCGGTCGCCACCGGGTCGCCGCCCAGCGGCACGGACACCTCGCCGTAGTCGTTGCGCAGGTCGCTGTTGGAGGTGATCGCGCCGAGGTTGACCCATTCGCCGA
>JAFANO010000710.1 GCA_019232645.1 Planctomycetaceae bacterium
TCAAAAGACATCGGCACGACGCGCGCGACCGTGTCAGCGAAGAACCGTGCGAACCCCTGGCTGGCACTGTTCCCGTGGGCACGGGGTACGGAGACGGGTCGCCCGGAGTCGGGCTTCTTTTTCGGCTCTCCCCCTTTCTTCTTGGAAGGAATTAGAATGTCACCCCTCTGCTCGACAATCCCTTCATTGGACAGTTCGCCCCCCTCTCTCAGCACGATCACGAAGGGGATGGGCTGGAACTCGAAAGCGGGGTCGTCGAGCAGATTTTCACGAACGGCCAGTTCATAGAGGCGTCGGAGGATCATGAAACGCCTCCTTCCTCCCAGTCGAAGACCTTGACGGGTGGTTCTCCGTTCGGACCTCGGGACCGCGTATCGCAGTGCAGGACCCCGTTGGTGATCTCGGCGTGGAAAAAGCCGGGACGCGCGGGCGCGCCGGGGGAAAAACGCAGGTCGTAGAGCATCAGGCCAATGTTTTCGTTCCAGCCGGCTAACGGCTTTTCGTTGTCGCCGGGCGGCTTGAACTGGCAGGCGAACTCGCGGCACCCCAGATAGGGCCGGTGGAAACACTGGCCCTTCCCCACGCGCCGCTCGAACATCCCCCGGTACTTGGCGACAGTGTCCGGCGCCAAATCCTCCTCGTCCTCGGGGGACCGGAAGCGAGGGTGGTTCGCCTTGTCGGTCAGGAAGGGCGATGCCTCGATCAGGTAAGCGACGTGGTGGAGGATCAGGCTGTTGCGCTGGGTGCGGTTCTGCCCTTGCGCCCCCTCCCGCCCTGCCGAATCGACGAGGTAGGGGACGAACGAAGCTGGTTCCTTGATCCACGCCTCGACGGTCCTCGACGCGAGTTTGCCCTGGATCTCATTGCGGCGGACGCCAATCATCCGGTAGGGACGACGGCGCGCCTCGTCGGGAAACCCGGGGGGGAACTCCGGCTCGAGCGCCGTGATCCGCCGGACGTGCCACCGCATCTGCGGCCGAAATAGGATCGCATCGAGGACTCCCCGCGCCGCAGAGGGTGTCATGAACGTATAAGATAATCTCTCAACTTTGAGTTCAGGCCTGGTGAACAGCGCGTGCTCTCCCCAGACCTTCACCGCGACGGTGTCGCTCATAAGGGGCGTCTCGAATGGCCTTTCGGAAGTCGTCGGGGCTTGCGAAACTGGAGTAGGCGTCGGATGAGGGGAGCCCTTATCGGTGGTCGCGGGGATTGAAACTAATTTGCGTAATTTCTGGCAGGAGACCAGTTAGCAATTAACCTGGTCTCCGTCATTCGCACTAGATGATCGTCTGCTCGACGAGCAATTCGTCCCACAGACCCATGTCCGGTTCATAACCGCCGCGCCAGATCGCGAGTCCGTGGGGGCCTTCCTCCACGAAGGCCAATTGCCGGCCGGTCGGATAACTCAGGTTCACCTGGTACGGCGCCAGGGCGCGGAAGCGGGACCGCGTAGGGCGCTCCCGGACTTCGTTAATGAGACGTCTGATCTCATTTTCATGTTCGGGCCACGTGGCGGCGACGACGGGACTGCCGCTCTCTTCGATGAGCCGATACAACTTGCAAACCTTGGGAAAGTTCTGGCTCTCGCGGAGCTTTCGAATTCCGGGTTGGTCGAGTTCGCCCCAGTTGAGGAGGCGTTCAAAGTAATCTTTGATGACTTTCGGGTCGTCGATCGAGGGAAGTCGGCCTGTGCCCAGGAAGAACGTTTCCAGCACGTCGCGTCCCAAGACATACCAGGGATCTCGGGGGAAGTAACGTTCCTTGTTCTCCTTCGCCGCGCGACTGTGGAAAACAATCACGCGGCCTCCGGGAGTGCCGTCGGGTCCGCAATGATTTCCCTCACGGTTACAGCGGCCGGCGGCCTGGATGATGGCTTCCAGGGGGGCCATCTCGCGGAGAACGATCGGAAAATCAACATTGACACCTGCTTCGATCAATTGGGTCGAGACGAGATAGCAAGGCTGGCCGGCTGCCAGGCGTGCCTTGACCTGATCGAGCACATTCAATCGGTGCGCGGGACACATCCAGGTGGAGAGGTGGAAGACATCGTTGGGCCTCTGTTCCTTGAGGATTTGAAACAATTCGCGGGCGGCCCGCTTCGTGTTCACCACGCAGAGCGCGGCCTGTTGGGCTTCGCCTTCACCCCCGATCATGAGGCGCGAGGCGTCGTTCCAGTCGAGGAATTCGCCTGCTCTCGGCCACTCGACGTGGACGCGTCGGAGGCGCGCGAAGAGGTCGAGTTCCGGAGGGACGATCGGCCGGACGTTCGAGAGGCCGGCACCTCGAGCGTGGAGTTCCGGGTGATTCAACGTCGGCTGCGTCGCCGTGGCCAGGACGATCGTGCAGCCGAGGTGTTCAACCAGTTGCCTGAGCATCCCACACGTCGGCGCGAGCAGTCTCGCCGGGATCGCCTGGCATTCGTCGAGCACGATCACCGACCGGGCGATGTTGTGGAGCTTGCGGCAACGCCCAGGCTCGTTGGAGAACAGGCTCTCCAAGAATTGCACGTTGGTGGTGACGATCACCGGCGCATCCCAGTTCTCGGCGCGTCGGGCGGCCACGGCGCGGCGCTCCTCGCGCTGTTCGTCGCCCTCCTCGGTGTCGGATGACGGGTCGCTCAGGCTGTGGTGCTCGAAGACCGCTGGGCCGTCCCTCGCGACGCCGAGGGCCTCTCGGATCTCCCGCGCGTTCTGGTCGAGGATGCTCAGATAGGGCGCGATGTAGATGATCCGCCGGAGCCCGTTCTTCGCTTCCGTCGCGTGCTTCAGGGCGAAGGCCAGACCCGCGAGTGTCTTGCCCCCGCCTGTCGGCACCTCCAAGGTGAAAAAGCCGGGGGATGACTCGGCGGCCGCCTTCAAGGCGGCCTGCAAGACGTCGGCACGCGCCTGTCGGACCACCTCGTTCTTGCACTCGTCCGCCCGCGTGCGAATCCTTGCCAGCACGCTCGTGAGCCAGGACTCAGCGGTCTCTTTCGTCAGCCTCGGCGGCCCTGGCTCCGCTGCCCAGCCCTTGACTCGCCGGTCGTGCTCTGACGTGTCCGTCCAGTCGCTGTCCACGAGGCAACTGAAGAGGAGGCGCGTCTCGAGGTCGAACAACAGGCTCGAGTCGTCGCGACTGCTGCCCCCGGAGATGAGCGTCGGCCAATCGCACCTCGCCAGTTCCGGGCAGTCGGCGATGGCCTCGGGCCAGAGGGCCGCCGCCGCGGACTCGCCTGAGTCGTGTCGAACAGCCTTTTGTAACCCGTCGCGATCCGGCAATCCGCCGTGATGCCCCGCGATGGCGAACGCCACCGCGTAATGCTTTCGCTGCCAAGCCTTCGCCGCCCCGGCCTGCTTGTGATAGGTCGATGTCTTGTCTGGAGGAGGGGCGCCAAAGATCTTCGATTGGAATCCAGGTCGGTATTTCCCAAGGTCGTGAAACAGCCCCGCCGCGTAGGCTGCGGGGCCGAGCGAGCGCCCCTGGATCTCGATGTCCGAGCCAAACCGCTTGGCTTCCCTCGAGACCGCGAGCAGATGATCGCGAAGCAGTTGCCAGTCCAGTCGGTCCGATGAGGCATCCCTACCCGAGTGTGCGTAATAATATTTCATAGAATTTCCTTCATAAATTGGATGCGCATCCTTGAGGAAGGATGGCGCTCCAGCTCGCGCCATCTATGGACCCCCTGAACCCATGGCTTGTTCTGAACTTTCGTTAACGGTATAAATGTTCAGAAAGAGATGGTCAAGCCAATTCCAGGCGGTGCTCCACTATTATTGAAAATATATTGTTATTTTTGTATTTTCTTTCGGCCCCGGAATTTCGTCAGGAATACCCTAAACCCTTTGATTTAGCATGCTTGAGAGCGACGAAATTTCGGCGCCGACGTGGTGTTTCGATGGTCGTGGGACACCACCCAATTCTCCGGTAGTGTCCCACGTTCTTAATATAGTTTGTTTTGCGACGTTTCGTTGAGGCGCCGGAATTTCATTGGGTATGCCCGAACTCTTCTGATTCTCAAGGCTTGAAGGCGTCCAAAATACGGCACCGGACTGGCATTTCAATGATCTTAGGACACCACCGATTCTCCTCAAAGGGCGGTTCTGCAACCGTTCGACCCCGCTTATTTGAGGATCGACTTCTTAAATAGGTTTTAAACCAAATTGCTGCGACTTCTCGCGTCTGGAGGCGCGGTGCCGGCGCGGTACGGTTCCTGAAAAATCACCGCGGGCGTCGCCCGGGCCCGCGCTTTTTCGATCCTCCTGAAGGATGACGAGCCTATCGATCGGGCCTGTCCCCCGCTCCGGCCCCCCGGGATGTTGGCGTTGACAGGCCGGCCTGGCTATTCGATAGTATCGCCCCGCGGACGGGCCGACCTCGGGTCATGAGCGATCCCGAGCCGATGCAAGGCGGCCCGCACCGCGACACCAACGAATCGGGGCCGCAAGGATGGGGCCTGGGGCATCCGCCTCCCTCGCCTTGTCGCCTCGTCCCAATTACCCGCGACGTCCCAGGCACGTTCCGAACAGCCAAGGATGGACTCCACTATGCGAATCTTGGTCACCGGCGGGGCCGGCTACGTGGGCTCGACGCTGGTCCCCATGCTCCTCGACCAGGGGCATCGCGTCCGCGTCTTTGATAACCTCCGCTTCGGCGGCCATGGCCTGCTCCCCTGCTGCCAGAACCGGTCCTTCGAGCTGATCACCGGCGACCTCCGCGACGCCGACGGCGTCCGCAAGGCCCTCGACGGCGTCGACGCCGTCATCCACCTGGCCGCCATCGTCGGCTACCCCGCCTGCAAGAAGGAGCCCCAGGTCGCCCAGGCCACCAACGTCGAGGGGACCCGCACCCTCCTCCGCCTCCGCACGCCCGACCAGAAGGTCCTCTTCGCCTCCACCGGTAGCATCTACGGCGCCGTCCCCGACTACATCTGCCACGAGGGCACGCCGCGCGCCCCCATCACCCTCTACGGCGCGACCAAGGCCGCCGCCGAGCAGATGGTCCTCGACGCCGGCAACGGCCTGGCCTACCGCTTCGCCACCGCCTTCGGCGTGAGCAACCGGATGCGGCTCGACCTGATGCCCAACGACTTCACCTACCAGGCGGTCCGCAACCGCAACCTGATCGTCTACGAGGGGGGCTTCAAGCGGACCTTCGTCCACGTCCGCGACATGGCGCGGTCGTTCCTGTTCGCGCTGGAG
>JAFANO010000036.1 GCA_019232645.1 Planctomycetaceae bacterium
TCGCCCGGCCGGGGCACCTCGGGCAGCTCCGCAAACCCGGGATACGCCGCGCGGAGCCGATGCTCGGCGCGCCCGGCGATGGCCCTGGCCCAGCCGAGCTCCTCAGCCCCCCCTCCCAGAATCAAGAAGTTCATTTGGGCTTGAACAATCCGCTGGATTCGTCGCGCCTGACCCTACGTCCGAGACCATCATAGCCGCCCGGCGGGAGCGGTTGAATCCCGCCAGAGCGCCTCACCGGACGACTCCGGGACGGCGGCGGGAACCGGTGGACGGATCGGGTCGACGTGACCATGATGAAGGGGGAACGAAGCCCCCAGCGGTCATGCGCGTGTGGGCCGCGCCGGCAGGGCAGGGGGCCGGGGCGTGAGTTCGCCGTCAGCCCCGACCCTCGGGATTCGGGGAGATTCATCAGCCGTGGCCGACAACCATTCCTTCGACATCGTCAGCGAGATCAACACCGCCGAGATGCACAACGCCATCGTGCAGGCGCAGCACGAGATCGCCGTCCGGTACGACTTCAAGGGGACGCGCGCCGCGATCGACTATCACAAGAAGGACAACACGCTGACTCTGCTGGCCGACCACAAGGGACAGCTCGACACGGTCCTCCAGGTCCTCAAGGAGAAGATGGCCAAACGGGGCGTGCCCGTCAACGCGCTGAAGCGGGGTAAGATGGAGGAGGCGTCGCACGACTCGGTCCGCGAGACCCTCTCGCTCCACATCGGCATCGAGGCCGACGACGCCCGCGCGATGATCAAGCAGATCAAACAACTCGGCCTGAAGGTTCAGGCGCAGATCATGGACAACAAGGTCCGCGTCACGGGCAAGAAGATCGACGACCTCCAGGCCGTCATCGCTCTCCTCAAGGAAGACGGCCCGGAATATCCGCTCCAGTTCGTTAACTTTACCTAAAAGAAATTTAAGAAAGGACTTGCGCAGCGAGCCACGGCGCGGAAACGCTCCAGTGCGGGGTCCGGGCCGTCCGATGAATGGGGCGTGAGAGTCCCGGACGCCGGGCGGATGACCGTCGGCGGACGGTCGGGGCAGGGGGAGGGCTTCGCGATGGGTTTCTTGAACGGACGCGTCACCTACATGCGCTATCGAGTCAGCGGACCGAGCCCCCTGCCGTTCGGCGAGGAGGTGCTAGAGCAGGCCCAGATCCACGCCATCGGCCGGCACGGCGCGGCCGACCCGACCGACGGCATCGCCGTGGGGTGGGCCGGGGGCGACCACGTCCTCGACCTGGCCTTCGACCTGTCCAAGAACGTCATCAATGACGCGCTCCACCTGGCCATCCGGATCGACACCGACAAGATCCCGGGCGCGCTGCTGCGGGCCTATACCAAGATCGAGACCGACGCGCGGGCCCAGCTCAACCCCAGTGGCAAGCCGACCAAGGCGCAGCGCCAGGAGGCCAAAGAGGCCGCGCGGATCCGCGCCGAGGCCGAAGCCGCCGACGGCCGCTTCCGACGGATGACGCACTCCCCGGTCCTCTGGGACGGCTATTCGAACGTCCTCTACGCCGGCGCGACCAGCCTCTCGGTGCTCGACCGCCTCCAGACCCTCTTCCGCGAGACGTTCGACCGGACCCTGGAGCCGATCACCGCCGGCAGCCTCGCCTACAGCCTCGCCGAGGCCCGCGGCCAGGGACGCGCCGTCGAGGACTTCGGGCCGATCGGCTTCCTCGGCGACGGCGCGGCCTACGCCTCGGTCGCCTGGGCCGACAGCGATGCCTCGAGCCGCGACTTCTGGGGCAACGAGTTCCTGATCTGGCTCTGGCACACCCTGCAGAACGACGGCGACACCCTGACCCTGCCCGACGGCTCGGAGGCGACCATCATGGTCGCCAAGACCCTGATGCTCGACTGCCCCCGCGGCGAGACCGGCCGCGACCAGCTCACCAACGAGGGCCCCACCCGGCTCCCCGAGGCCTTCCGCGCCCTCCAGGCGGGCAAGCTCCCGCGCAAGGCCGGCCTGATCCTCGTCCGCCACGGCTTTCAGTACGAGCTGACCCTCCAGGCCGAGACCCTCGCCGTCTCCGGCGCCAGCCTGCCCAAACCCGAGGGCGTCTCCGGCCTCGAGGCCCTCGCCTTGCGCATCGACGGCCTGAGACATCTGGCCGAAACCCTCGACCTCCTGTACGATGCCTACGGCCGACGCCGGACCGGGCCGGAATGGTCCGGGGAGCTCAACCGCATCCGCCGCTGGCTCCAGGCGGCTTGAGGTCTGCGACGGCCGTCGGGGGTCCGCCGTCGCGACGCGATCCCGCGCGGCGTCCGCGACACACCCTGTTCGCGCCCTCATCCCGGCAGCCGACCCGACGCGCATGGGCAACTACCGGCAGCACATTACCTTCGCGGGAGTGCTGGGCATCGCGTATGCCTGGGCGGCGTACGTGCTGGCCGGCTTCCACTGGCTCTACGGATCGGTCGCGGCGCTGCTGGCAACCTTGAGCGG
>JAFANO010000125.1 GCA_019232645.1 Planctomycetaceae bacterium
ACGGCCACTGCCTGTTCCATAAAGATCTCTACCTCTGCCATTTCTACCTCGACGTGGAGACGCCGAGCCCGGACGCACTGAGGCTCTCCCTGATCGACCTGCACCGGCTGGCGGAGCATCGCCGCTGGCCCGACCGCTGGCGTTGGAAGGACCTGGGGCAGCTCTGGTTCTCGACGCATGGCGTCGCCGGGATCGAGCCGCGTGACGCCCCGCGCTTCTGGAAGCATTACCGGAAGCGGCTCGGCCTCCGCCGGCCCCGCTGGCACCTGCGGATGATCGGCCTCAAGGCGGCGCGCTACCTGGCGCACAATCAATGAGGATGTGATTCTAAAAGAAGAAAAACGTCATCGGACGTCACGAGGAGACGCGGGGCATGCATCTGGCCTTGAACTTCCAGAGGGTCGATCCGACGCGCGGCGGCGCCGAGACGTACGTGGTCGACCTCTGCCACCGGCTCGTCAAGGCGGGGCATCGGGTCGACCTCTTCGCCGAGTCGTGGCGCGAGGGGGTGTTGCCGCGCGAGGTCCGCTGCGTCGCGGTCGCCGCCCTCGGGAGGAATCGGTGGGAGCGGCTCTGGAGCTTCGCCCTGAACTCCGAGGCCGCCCTGAGGGAGGCCGCGCACGATTGCACCGTCGGCTTCATCAATACCTGGCACCACGACGTCATCATCCCGCAAGGTGGGGTGCACCGGGGGAGCCTGGAGGCGAACGCGAGGCGGTTCCCGATGGCCTGGCAGCGCGGGCTGTACCGGCTGGGCAAGGTCGCCAACCCCAAGCACTGGGTCGCTCGGGCGATCGAGCAAAAGCAGTACGACCCGGACCGGCAGGCGCGGATCATCGCCGTCAGCAACATGGTCAAGGAGCACCTGGAGCAGTATCACCACCTCCCCAGGAGCCGGATCCAGGTCATCCCCAACGCGATCGACACGGACCGCCTGTGGGTGGGCCACCCCGGCGCGGTCCGATGCGCCTTCCGGAACAGGCTGGGGCTGGCGCCGGGCGACCTGGTCGGGCTGTTCGTCGGGCATAACTACTGGCTCAAGGGACTGAAGCCGTTGCTGCGGGCCCTGGCCGAGCGTCCCCGGCGCGACCCGCGCGCGCGCCCGATCCACCTCGTCGTCTGCGGCGGAGGCTCGGTCGGCCCCTTCCGCCGCATGGCCGCGCGGCTCGGCCTGGCCGAGACCGTTCACCTGATCGGATACGCTCCCGAGATCCGCGCGGCCTACTGGTCGAGCGACTTCTTCGTCCAGCCGACCTATTACGACCCCTGCTCCCTCGTCGTCCTGGAGGCGCTGGCGTGCGGCCTCCCGGTCATCACGACGTCGCGCAACGGCGCGGGCGAGCTGATGACCGACGGCCAGGAAGGCTACGTGATCACCGCCCCCGACGCGATCGGCGAGCTATCGCTGGCGCTCGACCACATGACCGACGACGAGGCCCGCGCGCGGATGTAGACGTACGCCGCGGAACTCGGCCGCGCGCAGACCCTCGACAACCACGTCGCGCGGCTGATCAAGGTGTTCGAAGAGGTCGCCGCCCACCGCGCTCGCCGAGGCCCCCATGTGCCCCGTCCGGCGAAGACGAACGCAAGGATGATTGCACAAAGCGATGGCACCGCAAGGCACGCGGGGACCAAGACAGTGAGGCCGACACCAAGATCATCCGGTTCTTGAATCGATCCGTTCACCTCGCCTTCCCATCCGTGCGTTTTGGTGTGAAAATCGTCCGCGATGAGGAGCGAATCGCCATGCATGCTGTCCTGCTGGCGGGAGGCAAGGGGACGAGGCTCCGGCCGTTCACCCACGTCTTCCCCAAGCCGCTGATGCCCCTGGGCGACGCCGACCCGATGCCGATCATCGAGGTCGTGCTCCGCCAACTGGCGCGTCATGGGTTCCGCGACGTCACGGTGATCACCGGCTACCTGACCGAGCTGATCGAGGCGTTCTGCGGCAGCGGCAAGAAGTTCGGGACCCGGCTGACCTATCGCCGCGAGGTCACGCCGCTGGGGACGGCGGGGGGCCTGACCCTGCTCGACCGCCCCGCGGAGCCCGTGCTCGTGATCAACGGCGACATCCTCACGACGCTGAATTATGCCGAGATGTACGCGTTCCATCGCGAGCGGGGGGCGGCGGCGACGATCGCCTCGTATCCCCGCGAGGTCCGGATCGACTTCGGCGTCCTGGAGTTCGCCAACGACCCGCACGTCCTGGCCGG
>JAFANO010000165.1 GCA_019232645.1 Planctomycetaceae bacterium
TCAAGAGGCCCCCCGGGGCAGTGGGGGAAAGGGGGGAGTGTGTCCTGGAACGGGGGGGCGGTCCAAGGCTCTTCCTATATGTTAATTCGTGACATCGAGGGAGAGACACAGGGAGATTTTCAGAGCAACCCAACCCGAGGAGCGCGAGTGAGCTCAAGGTCCCGTGCCGAGCGAACTTGACGCGCCATGCCCAACGAAATCAAGCTTTATCAAGCTTTCTCGCCGCTCCTGACGAACCACGCCAAAGGTCGATTGGTTGTCCTCCCGAATGCGGGGAGGGTGGTAGTAGGGTAGGTGTCACGGATTCCGTCTCATCTTCGGCGCCCGTGGCACCCTTGATTGCTCGAGATCGCTCGCCGGGTCTATCCCGGTCTCCTCGCGAGAGCCTCGACGTTTCGGCGGAGAACTTCGAAGCGGAAGATTCGTCGTCGCGTCGCCTCTCCGTTCACGATTTCGTATCAATCGTGCCCCACACGGGCCCTTCCCGTCCGCAGAGCGGGCGCGCACGAGATCCACCCGACGGTTGACAGGAGAACCATCGCTGCCTAAAATGGTTGGTCATCGTGCCGAAAGTTTGCGCACGACGATTCTCGAGAGGAGCGACGACGGGTGGCCAAGAAAGCCTGGGGCGGACGGTTCGGCGCGCAGACGGACCACCGAGTGGAACAGTTCACCGAGTCGATCTCCTTTGACCATCGGCTCTTCGAGCACGACATCCGGGCCTCGATCGCGCACGCCGAGATGCTCGCCCATGTCGGTTTGGTCACCCCCGATGAATGCCAGCAAATTGTGCGAGGACTGTCGGAGATTCGGGCGGAGATCGAGGCCGGCCGCTTCGCGTTCGTCCCGGCACGCGAAGACATCCACATGCACATCGAGGCCGCGCTGATCGAGCGGCTGGGTGATGTCGGCCGCAAGTTGCACACGGCGCGGAGCCGCAACGACCAGGTCGTCACCGACGTCAAGCTCTGGGCCCGCGACGCCCTCGATCGGGTCGACGCGCGGCTGCTGGCGCTGCAACGCGCCCTGGTCGCGGCGGCCGAGCGGCACCGCGACCTGATCCTGCCGGGATATACCCACCTCCAGCGGGCCCAGCCGGTGCTCGCCGCGCACTCCTTCCTGGCCTACGTCGAGAAGCTGGCCCGCGACCGCGACCGCGCCGCCGATTGCCGCAAGCGGTTGAACATCCTGCCCCTGGGCGCGGCCGCGCTGGCCGGCACGACGCTGCCGATCGACCGCCATCGGGTCGCGCGGGCGCTCGGCTTCGACGGCGTGGCGGCCAATAGCCTTGACGTCTCGAGCGACCGCGACTTCGCGCTGGAGTCGGCCTTCGTCCTGGCCGTGATCGCCGAGCACCTCTCGGGCTGGGCCGAGGAGTGGATCCTCTGGAGCACCCAGGAGTTCGCCTTCCTGGCGCTGCCCGACGCGCTCTGCACCGGCAGCAGCATCATGCCCCAGAAGAAGAACCCCGACGTCCTGGAGCTGATCCGGGGCCGGACCGCCCGCGTGCTCGGGGACCTGAACACGCTCCTGGTCCTGGTCAAGGGGCTGCCCTTGGCCTACAACCGCGACCTCCAGGAGGACAAGGAGCCCCTCTTCGACGCCTTCGACACCGTCGAGGCCTGCCTGGAGCTGGCCGCCGTCGTCGTCGAGGGGGCGACGCTCCGCGCCGACCGGATCGCCGCGCGGCTCGATGAGGGGTTCCTCGACGCCACGACCCTGATGGAATACCTCATCCGGCAGGGCGTCCCCCAGCGGACCGCGCACGAGGTCATCGGTCACTTGGTCGGCCGCTGCGAGCAACTCGGCTGCCGACGCCTGGCCGACCTGCCCGATGCCGAGCTCTCCCGGGCGTACCCCGGCCTCGGGCCGGGCGTCAAGGACGTGCTGGGGGTCGCCAACGCCGTCGGGGCGTTCCGGTCGTACGGCTCGACCGCGCCCGGCGAGGTGGAGAATCAGCTCAGTTCCTGGAAGGAGAGATTGGGGATCATTGAATAAGGTGTCTTCTTCGGCTGGCCGCGCCCGGCCCCGGCCACCCATCGGCACGAGACCCGAGCCGGAGTCATCTGGGCGGGCTCCCGGGTCGTCGGGCGCGCGAGGGCGTGCTCCCTGGGGGACGTCAACGAAACGAGGGCACGTCGGCGCGTGCCCGTCATGATCGAGCAATCGAGGACCATGGATCACTTCCACTACCGCGATGGCCAACTGTATTGCGAGGAGACCCCGGTCGCCGCGCTGGCCGGGAGGTTCGGGACGCCGCTCTACGTGTATAGCCAGGCGACGCTCCTCGGCCAGTTGAAGGCGCTGCAGACGGCCTTCGCCGAGGTCGATCCGCTGGTCTGCTACTCGGTCAAGGCGAACTCGAACCTGGGCGTGCTCAAGGTCCTGGCGGCGCACGGCGGCGGATTCGACGTCGTCTCGGGGGGCGAGCTCTTCCGGGTGCGTCGCGCTGGGGGCGAGCCGGGCAAGACAGTCTTCGCCGGGGTCGGCAAGACCGACGAGGAGATCAAGGCGGGCCTGGAGGCGGGCGTCCTGATGTTCAACGTCGAGAGCGAAGCCGAGCTCGACGCCATCGCCCGCGTCGCCTCGGCCGAGGGTCGCGTCGCGCCCATCGCCCTGCGGGTCAATCCCGACGTCGACCCCAAGACGCACCGCTACGTCTCGACCGGCAAGAAGGAGTCGAAGTTCGGGATGGATATCGACCGTTCGCTCCGGCTGGCCGAGGCCGTGGCCGCGATGCCGGGCGTCTCGATGATCGGCATGCACATGCACATCGGGTCGCAGATCACAACCACCGAGCCCTACGGCGGGGCGGTGGCCAAGGGCGTGGAGATCATCGCGCAATTGCGCGAGATGGGCCATCCGATCGCGTGGTACAACATGGGAGGGGGGTTCGGGATCAACTATCGGGGGCGCGAGGCACGGCCGATCGAGGAGTTCGCGCGGGCGATCGTCCCCGGCGTGACGGCGACCGGCTGCCGGCTGGCGATGGAGCCGGGGCGGGTGATCGCCGGGAACGCCGGCATCCTGGTCAGCCGTGTGTTATATACCAAGCAGTCGGGGGAGAAGCGGTTCCTGATCCAGGACGCCGCGATGAACGACCTGATCCGGCCGGCCCTGTACGAGTCGTTCCACCGGATCTGGCCCGTGGCGGTCCCCGAGGGGCTACCGGCCCCCCCCGACGACTTCGAGGCGGCGATCGCCGGGACCGAGCCCTGGGACGTGGTCGGCCCTGTCTGCGAGAGCGGCGACTTCCTGGCCAAGGACCGTCCCTTGCCCCGGCTCGACCGCGGTGCCCTGCTGGCCACCTTCTCGGCCGGAGCCTATGGCATGGTCATGGCCTCCAACTACAATACGCGCCCCCGCGCCGCCGAGGTCCTCGTCGACGGGGCGGAGGCCCGCCTGGTCCGACGTCGCGAGACGTACGAGGACCTGATCCAGCAGGAGTGCCTGGAAGCGTGATCGGAGAACGACGCCGGGCCCTCTCGATCGGAACCTGGGATTCGTGATTGCGGATTTGAAATTTCGGATTTTGAATATTTCATATTATGAATTCATCGAATCTCGAATCTTGAATTTTAAATTGAATATTAATCAAACTCCGAATTTCATTTTTTAGTTTGCGGAGGAATCGCGCGGTCGTCGTCCGTCCCCTTCAAGACCTCGATCAAAGCGGACCTGAGGCCATGCGCCGGACACCACACCCTCGCGACCGCTCGACCATGGCGTGCGTGATCGCCTGCCAGATGATGATCGCGGCGCTCAGCTTCGGCATGGCCGCGATGGGCCAGGCCCTCGGCCCCGAGGTCTTCGCCAAGACGCCGGAGACACCGCTGGAGCTCTGGGACGCGGTCGATTTCCTCGTCCGGACCGGCCAGGTCCGGCAGGCGGTCCCGTTCCTCGACAAGTTCCTCGGGAGCCGGCCCGACGACGACACGCTGCTCCAGATCCGCGACCGTTACGGAGTCGGGTCGATCCTCCGGCTCGACGACTTCCCGGAGACCCGGGCCCAGTCGCGGGCGCTGGCGGCGATGCTGGGCGCGGCCACCCAGCGAAATGCCATCCGGCCCGACCGGCTCGCGCGGTTCATTGCCGCGCTGACGGGCAGCGTCGAGGAGCAGGATTACGCCGTCGAGCGGCTCCGCGAGGCGGGCCCGTACGCCATCCCGCCGCTGATCAAGGCACTGGACCGGCCGGGCCGGGGCCCGGCCGACCGGGCGACGATGGTCCGGAACCTGGCGCGGCTGGGCCGGCCGGTGGTCCCGCCGCTGATCGCGACGCTCGACGGTGGCGACACGAGGCTGGTGTCCGACGCGGCCGAGG
>JAFANO010000446.1 GCA_019232645.1 Planctomycetaceae bacterium
GAGCTTGGCCCGCAGCAGGGGAATGCCCTCGGCACGGCGGCGGCGATGGCCGATTGGGTATTCCACGGTTACCTTCTCGGTGGACTGTCCTCCCGGAAACACCACCTGGACCGAGTTGCCGATCGAGCGCTTGGCGGGATCGAGATAGTCCGCGCTCATCCTGGCATCCTCCGTCACGACCATGCGATCGCGGAGCCAATCGATGCGCGGGTCGGCCGCGGCGGCGTCCTCGTAGTCCTCGGCCGTCAGGTCGCCCTTGAGCAGGGCGACGGCCACCATGTACTGGAGGCAGTGGTCGCGGTCGGCCGGGTTCTTCAGCGGCCCGACCTTGTCAATGATCCGGAGGGCGGATTCCTGCGTCTCAATCCGGATGGTCTCGATCTCCCCCAACCGATCTTTGACCTGGGGGTGGAAGGCGATCGCCGCCTCGACGGCCGTCTGCGCGTGGAACTCGGCCGGGAAGGAGATCTTGAACAGGATGTTCTCGATGACATAGGAGCCCAGGGGCCGCGCCAGGGCGAGGGGCCGCCCGCGGAACAGCGCGTCCTGGAATCCCCAGGTCGGCGCGGTCAAGGCCGAGGGGTAGCCCATCTCGCCCAGCCGGGTCATCAGGGCCAGGCGGACCGCCCGACTCGTCGCGTCGCCGGCGGCCCAGGACTTCCGGGAACCGGTATTCGGCGCGTGACGGTAGGTGCGCAGCGCCCCGCCGTCGATGAACGCGTGGGAGACGGCGTTGATGACCTCCTCCCGGGTGCCCCCCAACTGCCAGGCGACCACCGCCGTCGAGGCGATGCGGACCAAGAGGACATGATCCAGGCCGAGGCGGTTGAAGCCGTGGTTGAGCGCGAGGACCCCCTGGATCTCATAGGCCTTGATCATGGCCTCCAGCACCGAGCGCATGGTCAAGCTGTCCCGCCGATCCCTGGCGGGGCGCCGTCCGAGATAGTCGGCGACCGCCAGGATTCCGCCCAAGTTGTCGGACGGGTGGCCCCACTCGACCGCCAGCCATGTGTCGTTGAAGTCCAGCCAGCGGATGATCGTGCCGATGCAGAACGCGGCCTGCACCGGGTCCAATTCGTAGGAGGTCCCCGGCACCCGGGCCCCTCCGGGCAGGGAGGCCCCCGGCACGATCGGGCCGATCAGTTTGCCGCAGGCGGGGTAGCCGAGCGCCAGCAGGCCGCAGCCGAGCGCGTCGAGGAGGCAGTAGCGGGCCGTCTCCCACGCCCCCTCGCTCTCGATCTTGGCCGTGAGGGTGTAGTCGGCGATCTCTTGGAGCAGCCTGTCGGCCTCGGCGCGACGGCTGATTTCCGGTCCGGCGTGTGGCATGTCCCGTCACCCTCGGGGTTCCGCGCCGGCCTCGCGGTCGACGAGGGACACGGAGGGGCGTGTCTCCGGTCCGATGTCGCCCGCGGTCGGGTCGATGGGTTTGTTGCGGGCACGCTGTCCCGCGACCTCCGCCGCCCAGCCGGTGAATCGGGCGAGGGCGATCTGCGACGTGGGAGGTCCCAGCGGACGGTCAGCACACGCGGTGGAGAAATCAACGTCGGTGTGTCGGTCTGATGCCCGAAATCTCCCTCCGGCTCCAGCGCCCCGAGGGTCGAGCAACCGGCCCGGAGCACATCCATGACGACCCTCGGGTTGCCCTCGTCGTGGATCCGCTCCAGGTCCTCCTCGAGCTTCCGGGGCAATCCGCGTGGGGGTCCCCTCAGGCGAGCCCGGGGGGCACCCAGTTCCGCGCGTGGGCAGCGCGCCGCGGAGCAGGAGGGACGCCAGTGGCTCGCCGCTCGGGCCGCCCGCCGCGCTGGTTCTGCCCGCGGGGATGTCCTCGGCGTTGGTCGGTTTGGCGACTGGATGGTTCATCAAACCTCCGGGCGGCGGATACCCCCCGGGTCCACCCGTGGGGAGGAGTCGCGCGCCCTTACTCCGCTGACAGGCGAACGGTGGACCGGGGCAATTGAACCGATCACCCGAAGACACTCCGCCTCGGTCGGCATCAGTTCGGGGTCGCGCGAGGAGGGCCGACATCGCAATGTGCTCCCTGAATTCTCTCCTCCGCGAATCCCCAAGTCAATTCCATCTGTCCAATACACAGGTTTTTGCTTTTATTAAAATAAAATTAGCTACTTGAGGACGATCCTGCCGGGAGGGGAGCCGGAAGCCTACCCGACCAAGCACGGTGCGAGGGGACCCTGGCAACGATGCCGGGCCATACGTATTCGCCGTGACGCTCATCGCGGGTCGATGCCTCGAGGTGAGCAAGGGCTCGATCCGACGATCTGTACAGCTCCACAACGCCGAGATTTGGGTCAACGAAATCGCGCGAGATGCGCGGACAGTGGGCTTGATTTCTCGCAACGATCTCTTTATGTTTTGGAGAGCAGCTATGCTCAAGGTGGGCAAAGCTTGGATTGGCTACGATGGCTCTGCTGTGCGGACGATCGCATGGTCGGGCTTTTTTTATCCTCTGGTCTCCGAGGAGAGGATCGAGCCTCCCGATCGTGGTTCGCCCGACGACCCATTTCCCGCGGTTCTGACTGCCACACTCGTGGCAATCGTTGAGATTTGCTCGCGTTCCCTCTGATCCCGGCAGCCGTGCGACGGTCACGACTCCTCGGGTTCGTGCGCCCATTGGAGAGTTTGTAACGGTTGCATCGCCCGGTGCACCGCCACACCACAGCAATCCGCAGCAAGAAGCGGAGAGGGCACCCTCATGAGCCAGAGCACAGCCGATCTCTACATGCAGCTTCATGCCCGCTCGCTCTCCGACCCCGAGGGGTTCTGGGGCGAGGCGGCCGAGGACATCACCTGGTTCAAGCGCTGGGACAAGGTGCTGGACGACTCCCATCCGCCCTTCTATCGATGGTTCAAGGGCGGTGTCCTCAACACCTGCTACAACACCATCGACCGCCATGTGGAGGCCGGTCGCGGTGCCCAGCCGGCCATCATCTATGACAGCCCGGTCACCCAGACCGTCCAGACCATCACCTACGAGGAGCTGCGGGAGCGGGTCGCACGGTTCGCCGGCGCGCTGCGCCGCCTGGGCGTGGAGAAGGGCGACCGCGTGGTCATCTACATGCCGATGATCCCCCAGTCGCTGGTCGCCATCCACGCCTGCGCGCGACTGGGGGCCGTGCACTCGGTGGTGTTCGGCGGCTTCGCCCCGCACGAGCTCGCCGTCCGCATCAACGACGCCCGGCCGCGC
>JAFANO010000769.1 GCA_019232645.1 Planctomycetaceae bacterium
TCACTTGACTCACGGCGACCTCCAGAGAGGGATGCGGTTTTCAGTCCAGATTACCCGGAATGATCGGGAGGTGGTGGCACAAAAGTGATCGGGAGGTGGTGGCATCTGGCCATTCAGGCCAAGAACCGACGCCGACGGCAGGTCCGCGGGCGGGCGCCGGGCAGGTGACCGAGGAGGAAGTCCGGGCGTGACGAACGGGGGACGGCGCCCCGGAACGAGTCCTCGGCCTGCCGGGCCTGGAGGCGAGCTGAATTCCTCTCTCATCGCGACGCCGCATCGCTCAGAAGAGGGGATCGCCAACGACAGGCCAGCCGTCGGAGGTCCAGGAGAGGGGGCGTATCTGGAGGGTCGGGATTCCGTTATTCAAGGCATCGTACGCGTGATAGACGAGATAGTCGTGGCCGCCCTGCGACAGGATCGAGTTGTGCCCGGGGCCGTGATAACGGGCGTCGCCGGCGAGCACGAGCGTACCCCCGCCGCGGGTCATCGGGCGGCCGTCGCGATCGACGTAGGGGCCGACGATGGACCGAGACCGTCCGACCATGACCTTGTAGGTGCTGTCCGACCCCATGCAGCAAAGGTCGAAGGAAACGAAGAGGTAGTAATATCCGTTCCTCTTGATGAGGAACGGTGCTTCGATCGGCGCGGATCTCGGGCGTGAGGCGATCGAATACAGCTTGGGGGTGGAGCCCGGCGGCTTGCCGGTCGCGGGATCGATCCGGACCAACTTGATGCCACTCCACTGCGAACCGAACGCCAGCCAGACACCGGAGCGGGGGTCGATCACGAGGTTCGGGTCGATCGCGTTGTAATTGGTGTGCCCGGGGCTCGACTCGATGACCTCGCCCCGGTCGACCCATCGGTAGCCTGGGGCCGACGGATCGAGGGTCGTGTTCGTGGCCAGCCCGATCACCGAGCGCTGGCCTCCGTAGGTCGAGACGGCGTAATACAAGCGGTATTCGCCGTTGCTCTTGGAGATATCAGGCGCCCAGACCGACGTGGCCCCCGGTACCTTGGCCAGCGCCCAACCGGGGACCGTCGCGAAGACCTGGCCGATCTCACGCCAATGAGTCAGGTCGTTCGACGCCCGGATCTCGATGCCCGGTCCCGAGGAAAAGGCGTAATAGGTGTCGCCCTGCTTGATGATCCTCGGGTCCGTGACACCCGTGACCTGCCCCGCGTCGGAGGATGCCGGTGCGGCAGAAGGCGGGCCGGTCAAGAGCGATGGGGCAGTCGGCCCGGGAGGCGCCAGTCCCGTGCCGACCAGGAGCAGACGGTCTTCCAACTCCTCAAACCTCAAGGCAACGGCCTTCGAGCGTGACCCCATGGGGAGGTGGCCCCCTGGCGAGTTCGAGAAGAGGGGAGCGATCTATCCATTCGTCGCCCCTCATGCCCAACGGGTGGGCCGCGGAGTTCTCTCATTTTCGGCTTGTTTTCCGTAATTCTTGATGCCGGTTCGACGTGGCCAGGGCTCACTCCATCATGAAGCCACGGCCTCTGGCCATGCGACCCGAATCGCTTCGAGCGCTCCGGCGTGCCTCTGGGCTTGGTTCCTCGCCCCCAACGGGGGCTCCCTGACGGATGCGGCCCCCTCGGCGGGGCCCTCCTCATCCGTCAGATGAAATCGACATAGGACCAGTGCTCGGGAAGGTCCTGGCGCGGGTAGCCGCAGAAGTGCGAGAGGGCCCAGGAGTCCCCCATGGCGAGCATCCGCTCGACGACCACGCGATCGGCCCAGAACGAGTTCGGCGGCTGATCGAGGGCCAGCGGGCCCGAAGGGACGTCGGATCCCCAGGACTGGAAGATGCACGCGCCGGGGCGAAGGTCGGCCCGGACGCCGACGAACAACATGCAGTGCCCCCAAGTGCCCAGGGGCGCGCAAAAGCCGGCGTCGTCACGCTCGAGGGTGAAGCCCTGGTCGGAGCAGACCGCCACGGGATAGCCGTTGGCCAGGGCGTCCTCGAGCTCCTCGAAGGTCGTGACGAGCGAGGTCGTCTTGACCTTGTGCGCGAAGGCCTTGGTTTCCAGGTCGCGCGGGACGCCGTAGGCCCCCCACTGCTTAGCCCGCTGGCCGTCGTACGGCCCGACCAGGTCGCGAGAGAGCGTCCCGATCGTGCTCACGGCCTTCGCCGCCCAGGCCCCAACCGCCCCGTCCTGCTCGAGGTCGCACCCGTAGAGGCGGCCGACGTCGACGCGAGCCATCGCGTAGACGGCCTCGGTCGCCGTCTGCGTGAACACCTCGGACGTGTGCCCGATCGCGATCTGCACCGCGCCGAGCAGGTCGACCCCGTGGCCGAAGCCTTGGCCGACGCAATCGCCGATCTGCTGGGCTGGATAGTCGATGTATCGTCCGCCGTTGACCTCCTGGAATGCCTTGTAGAGCAGGACGGTCCGGTCGGTCCCGGACCGCGCCAGGTGCGGCGCCGCGGCCGCGAAGTAGGGATGGGGCAGGCTCGCCAGGGTCCGCTGGACCTCGGCCGGATCGTGGATCCAGCCGCCGAGCTCGGTGAAATCAGGCGTCGCCATCGTCGTCATTTACCTCCCTTGAGGCCGTCGGCGAAGGATCTCCAGAGCGCGACCACGCGGGCGCGATGCTCAGGACTCGTCGGCTCGCTCCCCTCGGGGAGCACGGCCGAGAAGCTCGGAGCGACCATCGTCGTGAACGCCTTGACGCGGCCGTCCTTCCAGGTCTCTTGCAGGGTCTTCTGGGCCTCGACGGCCGACTTGCCATGCTCCAGGTCCCCGGCCGCGGCCATCCATGCGTCGGCGTAGGTCGAGGCCAGGACGGGCGCGAACGCCTTGCCCAGGGCCATGCCATCAACGGCCGCCCCCTTCGCGGCGACCGAACGGGTCGAGACGAGGCCGTGGAGCAGGGCCCCGCTGACGATCACGAGCGCCGCGGGCATGGCATAACGTTGGTTCATATTCATGATAACGACTCCGTCCTCGCCGCCTGCTTCGCCACCGCATGCCGCAGGCCCGCCGCCGCCAGCGCGGCCAGGAACGACTGGACCGCCTGTTCATACTTCGCGGTCGAGGCTTGATAGATCGCCAGACCGACGAGCCCGATCGCCGCGAGATATGTCTTGTAACCATTCAGCACGTTCAGGATCTTCATCGATGATTTCCAGGAGAAAACTCATCATCTGCCATCGAGGAGGGCACCCCGATCCTCCCGCCGGCCCCGTGCCGACCGCGGACCGGTCCATCGACATCGCCCTCACATGTTACTATCGGGACTGCCACAGTCCGTGGACGAAAAATCCACCCAATTGGCCAACTTCGGCCCGTCCCGCCGGCGTTCCCTGGACAACCCGGAGACCGGTGACTTAGGATTCGGACGATGCGCCCCGCCCGGCGCGGACCGAGTGGCCGCTGTTGGATCGCTCGACCCGAAAGGAACTCCCGCATGGCCGCCGCCGCCGACCCGCAAGCCCCCCTCCGCAACTTTCGCGCGTCTCATGAGTTCTTCATCGGCATCGACAGCGACGGCTGCGCGTTCGACACGATGGAGCTGAAGCAAAAGGAGTGTTTCATCCCGAACATCATCAAGTATTTCGGATTGGCCGCCGTGTCGAAGTACGCGCGCGCGGCCGCCGAGTTCGTGAACCTCTATTCGAAGTGGCGGGGAATCAACCGCTTCCCGGCCCTGACCATGGCGCTCGACCTGTTGGCCGAGCGGCCCGAGGTGGCGCGGAGGAAATTCCGGGTGCCCTCCCTCGAGGGCGTCCGCCGCTGGATCGGCCGCGAGACCAAGCTGTCCAATTCCACCCTCAAGGCCGAGGTCGCGGCCACCGGCGACCCCGATCTGGTGCTAGCCTACGACTGGAGCGAGGCGGTCAACCGCGCCGTCGGCGAGGTCCTCTGCGACGTCCCCCCCTTCCCGTTCGTCCGCGAGTCGCTCGAGCGGATGGCCGGCAAGGCGGATGTCATGGTCGTTTCCGCCACCCCCGGCGATGCCCTGCACCGCGAATGGGGGGAGCACGGCCTGGCCGGATTCGTCGCGCTGATTGCCGGCCAGGAGCTGGGCAGCAAGAAGGAGCACCTGGCGCTGGCCGCCGGCGGCCGCTACGACCAGCGGAAGGTCCTCATGGTCGGCGACGCCCCGGGAGACCGCGCCGCGGCCGAGGCCAACGGCGTGCTCTTCTACCCGATCGAGCCCGGCCGGGAAGAAGAGTCGTGGCAGCGGTTCTACGAGGAGGCCCTCCCCCGCTTCTTCGGGGGGACCTATGCAGGCGATTATATGAACGCCCAGGTCGCCCGCTTCGAAGCCATCTTGCCCGACACACCACCGTGGAAAAGTTCCTGAGGCTAGGGCACAATAGGGAGGATTTCGCGTTCCTTCCCACCTCTACGGGATCGTCGTGCCGAAGGGACCCGCGCCATGGCCGCGCCGAACGTTGTCGTCGCCCAATCCGGCGGCCCAACCTGCGTCATCAACAACTCCCTCCGAGGGATCGTCGAGACGTGCCGGCGCGACCCGAAGACGTTCGGCTCGATCTATGCCGGCCACTTCGGCATCGAGGGGGTGCTCAAGGAGGAGCTGATCGACCTCTCCGCGACCCCCGACGACGAGATCGCGCTGCTGCGGACCTCACCCGCGGCGGGGGGCATCGGCACCTGCCGGTACAAGCTCCAGAAGGGCCAGGACGAGGACTTCGGGCGCGTCGTCGAGGTCCTCAAGGCCCACGACGTCGGTTTCTTCTTCTACATCGGCGGCAACGACTCGCAGCACACGGCGCACACGGTCAGCGTCCTGGCCCACGACCGGGGCCTCGACCTGGTCGCCACTGGCGTGCCCAAGACGATCGACAACGACCTCGGCGACTCCGAGTTCGCCCTGCTGGACCACTCGCCGGGCTACGGTTCGGTCGCCCGCTACTTCGCCCAGTACGTCCGGCAAGCGAACGAGGAGAACGCCGGCTCCTGCCCGGCCGACCCGGTCCTGGTCATCCAGGCGATGGGCCGCAAGATCGGCTTCATCCCCGCCGCCGCCCGCCTGGCCGACCCCCGCCGCGACATGCCGCTGCAGATCTACCTGACCGAGTCGGGGGTCTCGCTCGAGCAGCTCGGCGAGAACGTGCTCAGGCAACTCAAGTCCGACGGCCGCTGCACCGTGATCGTCAGCGAGGGCTTCGACGTGGGCGAGTTCGGCGTGGCCCGCGACAGCTTCGGCCACATCCAGTACGGCGCCAGTCAGACGACGGTCGCCCAGACGGTGGTCAACTACCTCAACACCCTGAAGTTCCCGGTGCCGGGCAAGGCGCGGGGGCAGGTGCCCGGGACCGACCAGCGCAACGCCATCGCCTACGCCAGCACCGTCGACCTGGACGAGGCCTACAGAGTCGGCTGCCAAGCCGTCGAGATCGCGCGCCGGGACGGCGACGGCTGGATGGCGACGATCCTCCGCGACCGCTCGCGGAGCACCTATAGCGTCCGGTTCGACAAGGCGCCGCTGGAGCGGCTCGCCAACTCCGAGCGGTTTTTCCCCAAGCAATGGATCGCGCCGAGCCGGATCGACGTGACCGACGACTTCCTGGCGTACGCCCGGCCCCTGATCGGCGACGACTGGGTCAGCGTCCCCCTCGTCGACGGCCTCGCCCGCTTCGCCCGGATCACCAAGACATTCGCGCCGAGGCGGCTCGGCGCCTACATGCCCCAAAGGTACCGCAAGGGCTGAATCGGTAGGCGGAGCAACGAGAAGAGCGGCCGCACATCGGGGGCATCGGACCCCTCGGCCGGCCCCCGACGAAGCCCACGATCACGGCGTCATCCCCCGTGACGAGGATGAGTGGACCCCTGGCACGAATCGAGAGCACACCATGACGACACCCTCCGCTGAGATCGGCCTGATCGGGCTCGCCGTGATGGGCGAGAATCTCGTCCTCAACATGGAGAGCCATGGCTTCACCGTCGCCGTCTTCAACCGGACGACCTCGAAGGTCGACAAATTCATCAATGGACGCGGGAAGGGGAAGAAGCTCGTCGGCTGTCATTCGATCAAGGAATTGGTCGCCTCGCTCAAGCGCCCGCGGAAGATCATGATGATGGTCAAGGCGGGGCCGGCGGTCGACGAGGTGATCGAGGAACTCTTGCCCTACCTCGAGCCGGGCGACATCCTCATCGACGGTGGCAACACGCACTACCCCGACACGACCCGCCGGACTCGCGACCTGAAGAAGCGGGGCTTCCTGTTCATCGGCACCGGCGTTTCGGGCGGTGAGGAGGGGGCGTTGCGCGGGCCGTCGATCATGCCCGGCGGCGACCCCGACGCCTGGCCCCATGTCAAGCCGATCTTCCAGGCGATCGCCGCCAAGGTCGCCGACGGCACCCCCTGCTGCGACTGGGTCGGCAACGAGGGGGCGGGGCACTACGTCAAGATGGTCCATAATGGCATCGAGTACGGCGACATCCAGCTCATCGACGAGGCCTACGACCTGATGAGATCAGTCCTCGGCATGAGCCCCGACGCGCAGCACGAGGTCTTCGCCCGCTGGAACACCGGCCCGCTCGACAGCTACCTGATCGAGATCACCCGCGACATCCTGGCCTACAAGGACCCGGAGAGCGGCAAGCCGATGGTCGACCTGATCCTCGACACCGCAGGGCAGAAGGGGACGGGCAAGTGGACCGTCGACTCGGCGCTCGACCTGGGCACCCCCCTGACCCTGATCGCCGAGGCCGTTTTCTCGCGCTGCCTGTCGGCGCAGAAGGATGAGCGGGTCGCCGCCTCGAAGGTCCTCAAGGGCCCCTCGACCCAGTTCTCGGGCAATCCCCAGCAGTTCATCGATGATATCGAGATGGCCCTCTACGCCAGCAAGATCATCTCCTATGCCCAAGGCTACGTGCTGATGAACGCGATGGCCAAGGAGTCGGGCTGGAAGATGAACAACGGCGGGATCGCGCTGATGTGGCGTGGCGGGTGTATCATCCGCAGCGCCTTCCTCGGCAAGATCAAGGAAGCCTTCGATCGCGACCCCGACCTGACCAACCTGATGCTCGACCCGTACTTCACCAACGAGCTGACCAAGGCCCAGGACGGCTGGCGGCGGACCGTCGCCACGGCGGCCCTGCACGGCATCTCCATCCCCGCCATGAGCTCGGCGCTGGCCTATTACGACGGCTATCGCCGCGCCAACCTGCCCGC
>JAFANO010000175.1 GCA_019232645.1 Planctomycetaceae bacterium
TATAAGATTGTCTAATCAACGATGACCTGTCCGCCGAATGGGCTAGGGATTCAGGCGGCCGGGTGGCCCAGACGCCTTGCTCGTCCGGGGGCGGAGTCGCAAGAGGCGCGGGATCCGCCGCGCCTCGCCCCTCGGCCCTCGGCCGCATCCCCGAAATGAGCCCACCCGATTTATCATTGAAGTTTCCGCCCGCTGCCCGGGCGGGAGCCTCCGCGGCGTGCCGGTCGTCTGATCGTCTCGCTCGAGTCCGGTCAGGCGGCATGCTTCTTCTCGGCGATCAGGCGAGCGATCTCTCCGACCGTGTCGAGGTGCTCGACGCCGGCCTCGTGGGCTTCGACGATGACGCCGAAGCGTTCCTCGAGGAAGACGACCAGCTTGAGCGTGCTGATCGAGTCGAGGATGCCGCCGGTGATCAGGGGGGTCTGGTCGGTCAGGGCCTCGGGGTCCTCGCCGGGGAGGAACTCGCCGAGGATGTAGTCGTGAACGACGCGCCGGATGTCTTCCATGGGGGGCCTCCTTCGTCCTTGGGGTTCAGGCGCACTCGGCGCCGAAGCCGGCGGCGAGCAGCTCCTCGAATTGCGGGTCGGGTTCGATCTCGGGGCGCGCGCCGTAGTGGATCGGCAACGGGTTCTCGAAGGCTTCGTGGAGCACGCGGCCTTCCATGCTCTCGGGGACCGGCAGGCCGAGCATCGCCAGCGCTGTCGGCGCGACGTCGTGCAGGTGGGCGCGGAGGTGGCCGCCGGGGCGGACGTCGGGGGCGTCGATGGCGAGGATCCCTTCGCTCCAGTGCGTGCCCGGCAGGTCGGGATCGGGGCGGAGCAGCTCGTTGCGGAGCGAGACACCCCACTTGGCCTGCGCCTGGTAGCCGTCGGCCGAGAGGGCGAGGACCTCGGGCAGGCCCTCGGCGGCCGGGTCGATCGCGTAGCGGTCGGCGACGGAAAAGACGCCGGAGAAGAGCGGGGCGCCGGTCTCCGGGTCGCGCGCGGCGCGGCAGGCCTCGATGACCTCGCGCCGGGCGCGATCGGCGGCGCCCGACGTCGCGGTGGCCCTCGGGTTGAGGAAGATGCAGCCGCAGAGCTGGCCGAACGGGGCGAAGGCGACCGTCCGCTTCCAGTCGCAGCCGACCTGGCCCTCGATCGATCGGGGCATCAGCCGGCCCGAGACCCCCACCCCGCGCCGCGACATCCAGCGGCGGAGCCGGTCGCCGACCCGCCGGGCGCGGTAGCGGAACCTCGTGCCGTACATCAGGCCGCGCTGGAGGCCGGCGTCGCGGAGCAGGCCGTTGACGTTGACCAGCGCCCGGCACGGGCCGAAGCCGTGGTCCGAGAGGGCGATGACCGCCGCGTCGCGCCTCGAGGCCAGCTCCATCAGCCGGCCCGCGGTCTCGTCGAGGGCGCGGAGGCAACCCTCGACCTCCTCGTTCCAGCCGGGCACGCGGAGGCCGGTCGCGTCGACGTCGAGATAGGGCCAGAGCCGATGCAGGAGGCTGTCGAGGTTCTGGAAGTGGACCATCATCGCGGTCCAGTCGGCGCGCCGGTCGGCCCGCTCGGCGGCGTCGGCCTGGGCGCGGAAGATCGCGCGGTTCCACGCGGCCCGCGACCGGAGATCGTCGAGGGTCTTCGGCCGGTGCTTCCAGGCGATCTTGATGGTGAAGTCGGGCACGTGCGCGGCGATCTCGGCGGCGAACCCGGGGCAGTGCGCGAACGCCCAGTCGAGCCCTGGGGCGTCGGCGCCGGCGACGATCAGGCCGGGGACCCGCGGCGGCGGGTAGGTCATCGGCAGGTTCAGGCTCACGACCTCGCGCCCGAGGGCGCCGAGGACGTGCCAGAGCGTCGGGACGCGGACCCGGCCCGCGTGGTTGGCGCGGAGGGTCCGGTCGGACGGATCGGCGTAGACGAACTCGTGGATGCCGTGGGTCGGCGGGGTGCAGCCGGTGGCGAACGAAGTCCAAGCGACCGGCGTGACCATCGGCTCGGAGGACCGGAGGGCGCCGAAGGCCGACCGGCGCCAGAGCGAGGCGAGGTTGGGCAGGAGCCCCCGGTCGAACCCTGGACCCAGGACCGACATCGTCCCGCCGTCGAGCCCGAGGAACACGACCCGCGACGCGAAAGCTGGCATGCGCGTGTTGCCCCTCGGTCCCCACGCCCCTCGCCCCCGATCCCTCGGAGGAAACACCTAACCCTGGCGACGGGGACGCCCGCGAATGAATGGGGACCGGGCGTCGGGCCTTCGGGAGGCTACCCCCCCAGGCGATCCCGGTCAATCCCGAGTTTTCCATCAAGCGGCGTGGCAAGCTTTCCCGATCCTATGGCTAGTAGTGTCACACGGACGTGTCCGGGACCGTTGCCGACCTGGAGAGGTGGAAGGCCGATGACCGCACGGATGCTGACGGCCCCGCGCCGACGCCGGATCTTACTCCTGGCTGGCCTCCTCCCCGTCCTGGCGGCGGGATGCCAGGCCATGTGCAGCGCTCATGCCTCGAAGAAGCACCCCGATTACGGCATCATCGACCCCGACCAGCCGCGCGAGCTCCAGATGGTCTCGATGCCCCCCTACGTGGTCGAGCCCCCCGACGAGCTCGAAGTCTCGATCCGCCCCCCGATCCCCGACCTGTCGCTGACGACGGTGACCGTCCAGATGGACGGCAACATCGACCTCGGGTTCGTCGGCGACGTGTACGTCGCCGGCCTGACCCTGGAACAGATCGAGCAGAAGATCGCCGAGCTCCTGGCCGTCCGCGGCGGCAGGGACCGCCCGCGCCGGCCCTACCAGGTCTCCGTCCGGCTGGTCAACGGCAGTAGTAGCAAGTATTACTATGTGCTCGGCACGGTCACGACCCAGGGCAGGTTCCCGATCACGGGCAACGAGACCGTGCTCGACGGCATCCTCGCCGCGGGCCTCCGTTCGAACAGCCTCCCGGAGAAAGCCTACCTCGTCCGACCCCACCCCGCGGGCGGTTGCGATCAAATCCTCAAGGTCGACTGGTGCGGGATCAGGGACCGGGGCGACAACCTGACGAACTATCAACTCTTCCCCGGCGACCGGATCATCGTCCCGGGCGGAAAGCCGCCCGGCCTGCTGAGATCGCTCGCCGGCGGCGGATGACCGCCGAAGCGTCCAGGGCCCGGCACGCCTCGCCTCAGACGCATCCGGATCTTTTGTGCCCTTTGTCCGGATCTCACATTTGAGATTTCAAATTTGAGATTTCCAATTTCAAATCAGCGAATCGGTGCACAAAATTCCTGGGACCCGTATCAGACGCATTCCCGATCTTTTGTGCGCTCGGTCCGGATCCCAAATCCGAGATTTCCTCTTTCAAATCCGCAGACCGAGCGCACGAAATTCCTGGGATCCGGATGAGAGGGCTCGGAGAGCCACCGAGGTTCGGAACGATGTTCACTGTCGCCACGACCGAGCGGAGTTTGATCACGACGAACATCCCCGCGCGCCTGGACCGCCTGCCCTGGAGCCGCTGGCACTGGCTGGTCGTCATCGCGCTGGGGATCACCTGGATCATCGACGGGCTGGAGGTCACGCTCGTCGGCGCCATCGGGACGGCACTCCAGGACCCGAAGAGCCTGCACTTCAAGGCCGAGCAGGTCGGCCTGCTGACCTCGTCGTACCTGATCGGCGCCGTGCTCGGCGCGCTGGTGTTCGGCT
>JAFANO010000242.1 GCA_019232645.1 Planctomycetaceae bacterium
ATGAGGCAATCCTCCTTGGCCTGATCCTCTGGGGCGTCTGATTCAGCGGGATGATTCGGCTGCTGTCGACCGGCATCCGGACCGATTTCGTCGCCATGGTCGGCGTGGCGTGCTGGGTGCACTCGCCTTGTCGGCTCGGGCGAGCCATCCAGCCGGTGCCAATTTCTGGGAGTCCGTCGCGTCGTCCGCGATCGTCGGTCCGATCGGGATCAGCCGACCCATTGAATCAGGGTCGATGGCGGATCGCATGGCGGCGACCACGGGCGGACGCCCCAGGGTCTTGGCGGATCTGATGGCTCGGGCCCACGTCCGGGAATGGCGACCGAACCTCGGTCGGTCACGCCTTGGGCAAGCGTGGGGGCTTCTCGCGCGTCCCCTTCCAGTCTTCGAGCAGCTTCTTCAGCTCGTCGAGCATGACGCCGCCGTGGTCCTCGCCCGAGTTCCAGCGATCCATGATCGCCTTGTATCGCTCGCGGAGGACGCCCTTCGGCAGGAACTTGCCCTGAAACTTCTTGAGCACCTTGAGCCGGGGATCGGCTGGGGGCCGGACTTCGGCCGGCTTCTCGGTCTTGGTCGGCTTTTCCGCCTCGACCACCTTGTCGGCCTTGGGCGCTTTCTCGGCCTTGGCCGGTTTCTCCGACTTGGCCGGGGCCGCGTCTTTCGCCATCGATTTCTACCTGACCTTCCTCACGAGTCGGGATTCCGCGGGACGTTCGGGCCGCCCCATGCGAAAGTGGCCAGTGTAATCGAAGGGTCGTCTCGGTGACAAGGACGGTCGTCGCGCCGACTCGATCCGTCGATCTGATTGGGGACGCTCACGGCTCGGAGGCCGACTGGGCGCGGACGACGACGGAGTCGGATCGCGCCGGGGGAAGCTCCACGACCTTGTGCCAGGAGCGCCAGGCGCGGTCGAGCTCGCGGACGTCGGCCAGGCGATAGTGGTTCCGGGTGGCGGCATCCCAGCCCGACTGGCTGCCGTCGCGGACGAACTTGAGGAAGCGCTGATGGCCCCCCATCTCGATCAGGAACCTCGCGACCGAGTAGCCCTGGCCGTAGAAGCCCATGAGGTGGCTGGAGCTGGTGGGGTATTCCTCCATCCTGAAGAGCCGTCCCAGGGGCAGCTCGCCGCCGCGGGCCAGCAGGTCGTTGGTGATCTGGTCGTGCCGCTGCCGCTCGCGGAGGTCCTCGCTCAGGAGCGAGGCCCCCTCGTCGGCCCAGCGCGGCATCGGGCCGCCGAAATAGGCGGCGAAGATGGTGTGCGTGATCTCGTGCGGCAGGGCCGAGGCGAGGATGCGGTCGAGCCGCCCCTCGACCGTCATGTCCTGGTCGGAGACGCGGCCCCGGCTGAAGCTGAACGAGGTCAGGCCCCCCGCCTCGCCCTGGGTCAGATGGACTCGGACTAGGCAGGGCGTGCTCCAGGGGGGGAGTTCCCGGCCGAGCCAGCGTCTCGCGATCGACGCGCGGTACGATTCGGCGTGCTCGGCGATCGTCCGGGCGACCTCGACGGTCGGGGCCTCGACCGCGAAGTTGGTCGTCCGGTGGGACGCGCCGCCCAGCAGCGGCACCAGCGTCAAGATGATCCCCGCCATGCCTCGGCGCGCGGGCGCCGGGCGATCGCAACGAGCCTCCATGCTCCATGCTCCTGCCTGCGCGGCGAGTGGAGGTCGACCCTCCCGGTCGACTCCGGATCGCATCCTCTGGATCGGATCGGGCGGGGGTCACCCGACCGTCGGGCTTCGGCGACGGCGGGGCGGGTCCTCCCATCCCGGCGGGGGACTCTAGCAAATCTTCCGGGCCGGGGCGACACCGAAATCCGCCGGGGTCGAGTCACCGGCTCACGACGACGTCTTCGGGGACCAGGCCGACGGCCTCGGCGACCGTGACGACGCGGCGAGCGGCCTCGGCGTCGAGCGGTCGGAGGGGGGCCGGGAGCATCCGCCGGAGCAGGCCGCGATGGCGGCAGAGGACCTCGAGGCAGGCGAGCGGCGGGCCGAACCCCGTCACGCGCGACAGCCTCGTGAATTGCACCTGGAGCCGGAAGGCCCGCCGGGCGTCGTCGGCCCGCGCCGCGTCCCAGAGCGCCACGGCCAGCTCGGGCAGCGCGTCGGCCAGCGCGGTGACGAATCCATCGGCGCCCAGCTCGGTCGACAGCCCCACCAGGTCGGTGCCGTGCAGATAGCTGAACCCCTGGCGACGCCTCTCCTCGGCCGGCCAGTCGAGCGTCCGGCTCAGGCTGGGGCAGACGTCCTTGCAGCCGACGATCCGGGGATGCTCGGCCAGTCGCCGGAGGTGGTCGAAGCCGAGCTGGTTGCAGATCCACGGCGCGTTGTAGATGACCAGCGGCCGCGCCAGGCGGTCGGCCAACGCGAGGAAATAGTCGGTCACCTCGCCGGGGGTCATCGGCTGATACCACGGCGGCAAGGCCGCATGGTAGTCGTAGGGCAGGTCGTCGAACATCCGCGCCCGGGTCAGGGTGCGCTCGGTCCCCTGGTCGGAGACGTTGAGGACCAGCGGGACCCGCCCCGCCACGGCCTCCGCGGCCACCTCGGCCACCCGTCGCTGGCGGGCGTCGGGGATCAGGTCAAACCGGGCGGTCGTCCCCAGGATCCAGAGCCCATGGACGCCCGCGCCGACCTGGAAGTCCACCAGGCGGGCCAGCGCCTGCTCGTCGATCGTCTCGTCGTCATGGAGCGGGGTCGGCAGAGGTGGGATGATGCCACTCAGGCGAGGCAGGTCCATCAGCTCGGGCTCCGGGTGGAATGGGAAGGTGAGTTCCCTCTTTGATAGTATGCCGAATCTCGCGACGGGATTCCAAACTCACTGCCGGCAGGAATGCGGGATCGCGCGCCCGCCCCTCGAGGGTTGATGATCCTTCGTTATATTGGTATGCGGCGACGACGGTGGTAACGCCCGGCCCGGTCTTCCCGATCGGTCGGGGTTTGGCTGATGCTCCAGGGCTCCTCCGGCCGATTCCCTAGATGAGCGATCGCGGGCAGAGTCGGGAAGAGCCTGGTCCGATCTGTCGCCATCCGGTCGCCACGAAGTCACGTCCCGACGCGGCCCGGTGTGCGCAGCGCGCGAGACACACGGAATGCACGGAGGAGGAGGTCCGATGGCCACCGCACGATTACGCGTGTTCCCCCGCCCCGAGGAAGACCCGCGCGATGA
>JAFANO010000256.1 GCA_019232645.1 Planctomycetaceae bacterium
AAGATGGCGCAGGGGGCCAAGCCGGGCGAGGGCGGCCAGCTCCCCGGCCACAAGGTCTGGCCCTGGATCGCCAAGGTCCGGTACTCGACCCCCGGCGTCGGCCTGATCAGCCCGCCGCCGCACCATGACATCTACTCGATCGAGGACCTGGCGCAACTGATCCACGACCTCAAGAACGCCAACTCCCGGGCCCGGATCAATGTCAAGCTCGTGGCCGAGGTCGGCGTCGGCACCGTCGCCGCGGGCGTGTCCAAGGCGCACAGCGACGTCGTGCTGATCAGCGGTCACGACGGCGGCACCGGCGCCAGCCCGCTGAGCTCGATCAAGCACGCCGGCATCCCCTGGGAGCTGGGCCTGGCCGAGACGCAGCAGACGCTCGTCCTGAACAACCTCCGCGACCGGATCGTCGTCCAGACCGACGGCCAGTTGAAGACCGGCCGCGACGTGGTCGTCGCCGCGCTCCTGGGGGCCGAGGAATACGGCTTCGCGACGGCGCCGCTGGTCGTCATGGGCTGCATCATGATGCGGGTCTGCCACCTCGACACCTGCCCGGTCGGCATCGCCACCCAGAACCCCAAGCTCCGCGCGAAGTTCACGGGCAAGGTCGAGCACGTCGTCGACTACTTCAAGTTCGTCGCGCAGGAGGTCCGCGAGCTGATGGCGCAGCTCGGCTTCCGGACCGTGGACGAGATGATCGGGCGGAGCGACCTGCTCGACATGAAGCGGGCGATCGGACACTACAAGGCCAAGGGGCTCGACTTCAGCAAGATCTTCTACCGCCCGCCGGTCGGCCCCGACGTCGCCGTCCGCAAGGTCCGCGACCAGGACCACGGCCTCGAGAGGGCGCTCGACCAGGAGCTCCTGCCGCTGGCCGCCCCGGCGCTGGAGCGGGGCGAGCCGGTCGAGATCGCGATGCCGATCAAGAACGTCCACCGGACCGTCGGCACGATCCTCGGCAGCGAGCTGTCCCGCAGGTACGGCGGGGCCGGGCTGCCCGACGACACGATCCGGATCAAGCTCCACGGCTCCGCCGGCCAGAGCTTCGGGGCCTTCGTGCCCAAGGGGATCACGCTGACGCTCGAGGGGGACGCCAACGACTACGTCGGCAAGGGACTCTCGGGGGGCAAGGTCATCGTCTTCCCGCCCAAGGTTTCCCCGTTCGTCCCCGAGGACAACATCGTCATCGGCAACGTCGCGCTCTACGGCGCGACCGGCGGCCGCGCGTTCTTCCGGGGTCGCGCCGGCGAGCGGTTCTGCGTCCGCAACAGCGGCGCGCTGGCCGTCGTCGAGGGCACCGGCGACCACGGCTGCGAATATATGACCGGCGGCGTCGCCGTCGTCATCGGCCCGACCGGGCGGAACTTCGCCGCCGGCATGAGCGGCGGCTCGGCCTTCCTCTACGACGAGCCAGGCGAGTTCCCCCAGCGGTGCAACCTCGAGATGGTCGACCTCGAGCCGCTCCGCGAATCCGAGGACATCGAGCTGGTTCGCGACCTCCTGATCCAGCATGCCGGCTACACCGGCAGCACGGTCGCCGCGCGGATCCTCGGCGACTGGGAATCGGCCATCGGCAAGTTCGTCAAGGTCATGCCGGTCGACTACCGGCGGGTGCTCGAAGAGCAGAAGAAGCAGGCCGAGGCCGAGCGCCTGGAAGGGCTGCAATTGGAGGTGAGCGGTGGGTAAGCCGACCGGATTCATGGAGATTGCCCGCGATACGCCGACCCGGCGGCCGATCCCCGAGCGGGTGCAGGACTACCTCGAGGTCTATATCCCATTCCCCGAGGAAAAGCTCCGCGCCCAAGGGGCGCGGTGCATGGACTGCGGCATCCCGTTCTGCCATCAGGGATGCCCGCTCGGGAACCTGATCCCCGACTGGAACGACTTGGTCTTCCGCAACCAGTGGCGCGCGGCGCTCGACCGGCTGCACGCGACCAACAACTTCCCCGAGTTCACGGGCAAGCTCTGCCCCGCCCCCTGCGAGGCCTCGTGCGTCCTGGGGATCAACGACAACCCGGTCACGATCAAGCTGATCGAGGCCAACATCATCGACCACGCCTGGGAGCAGGGCTGGGTCGTCCCCCAGCCCCCCAAGGTCCGGACCGGTAAGACGGTCGCGATCGTCGGCTCCGGCCCCGCCGGGCTGGCCTGCGCCCAGCAGCTCGCCCGGGTCGGGCACACCGTCACCGTCTTCGAGCGGGACGACCGGATCGGTGGCCTGCTCCGCTACGGCATCCCCGACTTCAAGATGGAGAAGCGGCACCTCGACCGCCGCCTCGACCAGATGAAGGCCGAGGGGGTGATCTTCCGGCCGGGCGTCAACGTCGGCATGGACCTCCCCGCCGACCAGCTCCTGGCGGGGTTCGACGCCATCTGCCTCTGCGGCGGCGCGACCCAGGCCCGCGACCTGCCAATCCCGGGCCGAGAGCTGCGGGGCATCCACTTCGCCATGGAGTTCCTGCCCCTGCAGAACCGGCGAGTGGCCGGCGACCACATCCCTGACGAGCGCTTCATCTCGGCCAGGGACAAGCACGTGATCATCATCGGCGGCGGCGACACCGGCGCCGACTGCCTGGGCACCGTCCACCGCCACGGCTGCCAGAGCGTCCACCAGTTCGAGATCGTCCCGCGTCCCCCCGAGACGAGGACCCCGACAAACCCCTGGCCGCAGTGGTCGAATATCTTCCGCGCCTCGTCGGCTCACGAGGAGGGGGGAGTTCGCGAGTACTCGATCAACACCAAACGATTCCTCGGCGAGGAGGGACGGGTGACCGCCCTGGAGACGGTCCGCGTCGAGATGAAGGCCGACAACGGCCGGATGCAGTTCGTCGACATCCCCGGCACCGAGCGGGTCTATCCCGCCGATCTGGTCCTGCTGGCGATGGGCTTCGTCGGGCCCGAGCGCAAGGGCCTGCTCGAGGCCTTGGGCGTCGAGCTCGACCGGATGGGCAACGTCAAGGCCGACGCCGACAAGCGCACCAGCGTCG
>JAFANO010000377.1 GCA_019232645.1 Planctomycetaceae bacterium
CTATCTCGATGTCGTCTTCGCCGCGGAGGGTGGTCTGGTGCATCACGATGTTCTGGCGATCGTCTTGGCCGGGGGGCGAGGGACTCGCCTGGAACCTTTGACCCGCGATCGGGCCAAGCCGGCGGTCCCGTTCGGCGGGATCTACAGGATCATCGACTTCACCCTGTCCAACTGTATCAATTCCGACCTCCGGAAGATCCTCGTGCTGACGCAGTACAAGGCCATCAGCCTGACCCGGCACATCAACCAGGGCTGGAATTTCCTCACCCGCGAGCTCGACGAGTACATCGAGGTGATCCCGCCGCAGCAGCGGATCGCCGACACGTGGTATCAGGGGACCGCGGACGCCATTTACCAGAACGTCTACACGATCGAGAAGGCGGCGCCCCGCGACACGCTGATCCTGGGGGGCGACCACATCTACAAGATGAACTATGCCCAGATGATCGCCTTCCACCGCGAGCACCGCGCCGACCTGACGATCGCCTGCTTGCCCGTGCCGAAGGCCCAGGCGCGCGAGTTCGGCGTCATGCACGTCGACGACGCCGGCCGGGTCACCGGCTTCCTCGAGAAGCCCAAGGACCCGCCCGGGATGCCCGACCACCCCGACCTGTCGCTGGCGTCGATGGGCATCTACGTCTTCGCGACCGACGTGATGTACGAGCTGCTCTTCCAGGACGCCGCCAAGAAGGAAGCGTCGCGCCACGACTTCGGCAAGGACATCATCCCGCCGATGCTCGACCACGCGCGGGTCTTCGCCTACCCGTTCCGCGACGAGAACCGCAAGCAGGCCGCCTACTGGCGCGACGTCGGGACGCTCGACGCCTACTTCCAGACGAGCATGGACCTGATCCAGATCGACCCGGTCCTCAACCTCTACGACCGCGACTGGGCGATCCACACCTACCAGCCGCCGATGCCGCCGCCGAAGTTCGTGCACACCGACCCCGACCGCCGGGGCGCAGCCTTCAACTCGATCGTCTGCCAGGGGGCGATCGTCTCGGGGGGCCAGGTCTACCGCAGCATCGTCTCGCCCGGCGTCCGGGTCAACAGTTTCGCGCTGGTCGAGGACTCGATCCTCTTCGACGGCGTCGATGTCGGCCGTCACGCACGGATCCGCCGCGCCATCATCGACAAGGACGTCAAGGTCCCCGCCGGCTTCGACATCGGCTGGAACCGTCAGGCCGATCTCGCCCGAGGGCTGACCGTCACCGAGGACGGCCTTACGGTCGTCGCCAAGGGCGAGGACCTCGAACGCTACATGCCGCACGGGTGGTGACCCCGCGACACCGGGGCGCCGGTACCGCCGAGGACGCGGGCCGCCGGGTGCCCCCGGCGGCTTGCCCCCCGACTGGCCGGGAATGTGGAGGAAATAACCGAGTCGGGGAAAGAAAGCGAGCAGGACGGAGGCGGCAGATCTGGAGTGGTGTGGTCCGCACAGCGGATCCTACCTTTGTTCGGCCCGGAGCCGCCGACGGCAGGTCTCCTGCTGCCGACGATCGGCCCGGATCGGGGAGACCTCCGGTCGCTCCGGTGGCCGGAGCATTCAGGACGCTCCCGAGGTGGTGTGCAGGCCCGGGCCGAAGAACCGCTCGCGCTTCGCCTCCTCCTCGACAAGTCGCAGGCGCGACTTGAGCAGGTCGGTCAGCGAGACGATGCCGACGAGGGTGAGCGGGTCGTCGGGCTTGACGATCGGCACCCGCTTGACGCCCGTCTGCGCCATCCGCTCGGCGACGGCACGGCAGGACTCCCAGGGGAAGGCGGTGACCGGCGGCTGGTCGATCAGGTCGTACGCGATGATCGGCCCGAAGCCGGGCCCGTCCCCGCCGGGCGCCCCGGCCGGCCCGGCGATCCAGTGCTCGAGCAGGCTCGATCGCGTGATCACCCCCAGGAGCTTGCCGGACTTGTCCACGACCGGGTAGCCCGGGTGCCGGTCCGGCCCGCCGCCGAGGAAGTACCGGCCGAGCACCTCACGGATCGGCAGCGCGGCCGGGATCGTCACCACCTCGGTCGTCATGACCTCGCCGACCCCGAGCTGCTCCAGCGGGTCGACCGTGTACTCCCGGCTGATGTGATAGCCGCGCCGGGCGACCTTCTCGGTCAGGATCGACCGCTTCATCACCAGCACCGTGAACCCGTGCGCCACGACCGAGCCGATCAGCAGCGCCGGTAGCGCGTTGATGTCATGCGTCAGCTCCAGGGCGAAGACGACCGCCGTCAGGGGCGAGCGCATCGTCCCGCCGAGCGTGGCCGCCATGCTCACCAGCGGCCAGAGGGCCCGGTCACCGCCGGGCAGGACCGTCGCCTCCAGCGCGCCGAGGATCCCCCCCATGATCAGCAGCGGCGCGAGCACGCCCCCCGACGTCCCCGAGCCCAGCGCCACCGCCCAAATCACCCCCTTCACGACCAGCAGTCCCACCATCGCGCCGGCGACGTAGCGACCAGTCATCAGGTCCTCGATGAGGTCGTAGCCGACCCCCAGCGCCTTCGGCTGGACCATCCCCCCCAGCCCGACGCACAGCCCCCCGATCATCGGCCACCACATCCAATGGATCGGCAGCCGATGAAAGGCGTCCTCGGCGCCGTAGACGGCCATGGTCAGCACCAGTGCCAGCGCGCCGGACAGCAGCCCGACCGGGACGGATGCCAGAAGGTCGGCCGTCGGGAGGATCGCGTGGGGCGCGACCGGGAACATCGGCCCCGCGCCCAGCAGGTACGGCCGAAACAGCGCCGCGACGGCGGCGGCCAGCGCCACCGGAATCAGGCTCCTCGGCTTCCACTCGAACAGGAGCAACTCGACGGCCAGCAGCGCGGCGGCCATCGGCGTGTTGAAGACCGCCGACATCCCGCCCGCCGCGCCCGCGACCAGCAGCGTCTTCCGCTCGGCTGACGTCAGCTGGAATGCCTGGGCGACGATCGAGCCGATCGAGCCGCCCGTCATGATGATCGGCCCCTCGGCGCCGAACGGGCCGCCCGAGCCGATCGAGACCGCCGACGAGACCGGCTTCAGCAGCGCCACCTTCGGCGACATCCGGCTCCGGCCGATCAGGATCGCCTCCATCGCCTCGGGGATGCCGTGGCCCCGGATCCGCTCCGAGCCGTACCGGGCCATCAGCCCGACGATCAGCCCCCCCACCACCGGCACCAGCACCGCGAGCCACCCCAAGACGCTCTCCGCGGGCGATCGCGGCTGGAAGGAGAACCGCTGGAAGTAGAAGAGGTTCGTGAACAGCTCAATCATTCGCAGCGGCGCAAGGGCCACGCCGGCGCAGACGGCGACCGCTAGCGCCGCGATCACCAGTAACCGTGCCCCCGCCGTGAAATCGCCGCCCTCCTTCACCACCCGCTCC
>JAFANO010000448.1 GCA_019232645.1 Planctomycetaceae bacterium
GGTCGGTCGGAGTCGGAGGGGGACACTAGGCATGGCGTCGAGTCCCGTGCAACGAAGCCCGCGGGTCCTCGCGACCTCGCGATGGATTCCCCGTCATCCTAGACCGACCGGTCGCGACGGACAAGCCGTCGCGTGGCGCGAGGACCCGCGAGCGCCGGGTTGCCGGGCCTCGTCGATCCATGGAGCCAGCGGCCGAGCCGGGTCCAGTCGCGAGCCAGCCGAGCGACCAGACGACCAGGCTCGGCGGCAGGATCGTCGCCGCGCCGAGCAGGAACGGCCCAACGATCCGTCGGCCTCGGTCGCGGGCGAACCCGTCCGGCCCGCGCGTCTCGTAGATCCGGGCCGCGCAGAAGCCGCTTAGGAGGAAGAACGCCAGCATCGCGACGCTCAAGCTCGCCCAGAACAGCGCATCGAAGGCCATCGCGCGACGGGTCGCGGATCGCCCAGAGCAGTCGGGGCGGCCAGACCCGGACATACGCCATCGCCGAATGAGCCACGACGACCAGCATCATCGCCGTCGCCCGGAGCGCGTCGAAGGCCGCAATCCTCGGCCCCGGGGCCGAGGGCCTCCCCTCGAAAAGCTTTCGAGACGCAGCCCTCCGAGGGGCAACCCCTCGGATCGCGTGTCGGGACGTTAAATCAGGTCGCACCGTCACACCTCGAAGTCATCGCGATCGGACGAATTCGATCCCATCGCGAGTCGACTATAGTAGTTAATCGACGCGATCGGGCCGCCTTCTTGAACGAGTCGGGGAGAGCTAAGATCTGATGAGAGTGACGTTTGGGTGGAAAGCCGTGGTCGCGAGGCCGCCCATCTCTTCGTGAGTGGAGGGGCAGGACCGGGGTCGGCCGGTGGGCGGGCCTGAGGGACGTGCCGCGGCCCGGGCACCGGGTCGATCACAGGCGTCGGATGGGAGACTTTGATCTCTCTTCAGGAATTTCGTTTGACTCGGCGTCTCAATTCCCTTACATTGCTTGGAGATTCGCCGAACTCGCTCAAGGTGGGCGGGTTTCTGGCCGGCTATGAATGCCCCCGCTCTGCAATGATTGGGTTGCAGAAGATGGGGTTTTTTTCTGCGCCCCGCGAGCGAGGAGGTTTTGGCCGACAGATCTGCTCATGAGGGTCTGCCGGAATCACGCCCCCCCGACCCGGCGCCATGGGAACAATTTCAACGCGATCGGTGTGGGAGATCCACCGACGAGGAGCCACTGTTCGACTCCCCCGGGCATGTTGTCCGCGAGTCGCGCACGTCCCCTGGATCGCCCCGAGTTGAGGAGGCGTCCATCCTGGTTTTGGCTCTAGTCTCTTCCCGTTTCACTCGAGGTCGTGTCTAATCCTGGGAAACGCCGGGCGGACACCGTTAATGTCCAGAAGTATTGACCTTGCTCAACTGGGATGAGTGGCGGCTTCCGGCCCCGGCTGGCGTCCGGAGCGTCCCCTTCACCGTTCAAATGGCACCGTGAATGCGGAGGTAGTTCAGATGCGATGTTGGCGAGCGTTCCTGTTGGCGGCGATGCTGGTGACCGCCGGGGTGGGTCAGCGAAGTCTGTTCGCCGCGGAGGAAGGCGCGGCGCCCGCCGCCGCGGCCGCGGCGCCCGCGGTAGAGAGTGAGGGCTTCAGGTACTTCAGCTTCTTGTCCGACCCGCATTACGACAACATCGAGCGGGGCGCGCTGTGGGTCGTGCTGCTCGTGGCGGTCGCCGGGCTGGCGTATGCCGGCATGCTCGTCGGGCAGGTGGTGGGGGCCGACCAGGGGACCCTCAGGATGCAGGATGTCGGCGCGGCGATCCGCCAGGGGGCGAGAGCCTACCTCGGCCAGCAGGCCCGCGCGGTCTTCACCCTGCTGCTCATCCTCACCTTCCTTGTGTACTTGACGGCGCAGTCGATCGCGGCCGTGAAGCTCGGCCGGGCCGCCGCCTTCGCCATGGGGGCGATCTTCTCCTGGACGGTCGGCTTCGTGGGGATGAGCCTGGCGGTGCGCGGGAACCTCCGCGTCGCCGCCGCCGCGCGGACCACCTACGGCGGCGCCTTGCAACTCGGCTACCGCACCGGCACGATCACCGGCATGCTCACCGACGGCCTCGGGCTGCTCGGCGGCACCCTGATCTTCATGATGTATGGCGAGAAGGCCTACGAGGTCCTGCTCGGGTTCGGCTTCGGCGGCACGCTGCTGGCCTTGTTCATGCGGGTCGGCGGCGGCATCTACACCAAGGCGGCCGACGTCGGCGCCGACCTCGTGGGCAAGGTCGAGGCGGGCATCCCCGAGGACGACCCCCGCAACGCCGCCACGATCGCCGACAACGTCGGCGACAACGTCGGCGACTGCGCCGGGATGGCGGCCGACATCTTCGAGAGCTACGAGGTGACGATCGTCGCCGCGATGATCCTGGGCTGGGCCAGCTTCGGCCACAAGGGCGTGATCTTCCCGCTGCTCGTGCGGGGCATCGGTGTCGTCGGGTCGATCATCAGCACCTACAGCGTCAAGGCCGGGCCCAACTCGACCAGCGACGAGGCACTGCACTCGGTCCACCACGGGTTCGTGCTGGGCTCGATCATCAGCGTCGTCGGGTTCATGCTCCTGGGGCTGGGCTACCTGCACTTCGACGACAACTACGTGCGGAACTACCCCGTGGCGCTGGGCGGCTTCCGGCTTTCCCCGGATTTCGAAACGGCCTACAAGGCGTTCGAACGCGGTCGCGACGTCTATGCCGCCGCCTCCAGGGAGGCGGAGAACGAAAGGACCGGCGCCGCCAACAAGCCCGTGACATTCACCCCGGAGCAGATCGAGTTCGAGACCCGGGCGTGGGCAACCGATTACGCGAGCGTGCATAAGGGGGCGAACGTCGACTCGTCACCCGTCAAGGCGGCCCTCGCGGCGGGCATCACGGGTAAGTCCACGAGGGACTGGATCGCGACCTGGCCGAAGGAGTCCCCGATCCTCGACAAGGACAATCAGCCGGTCTGGTCGACGCTCGGCTTCGGCGCCCGCTCCGGCCTCGACATGCGCCCGGCCTTGACCTGCCTGATCGGCATCATCCTGGCCATCGCGCTGAACAAGGTCACCAGCTACTACACCCATACGTCGTACGCCCCGGTCAAGGGGCTGGCCAAGGCCTGCCAGACCGGCCACGCGACCAACATCATCGCCGGGTTCGCCGTCGGCTACGAGTCGGCCGTCGTGGCGACCCTGGTCATCGGCGTGGCGATCCTGCTGTCGGCGTTGATCTACTGGGGGACCAGCCCGATCTTCATCGCCTTCGGCGTGGCGATGTGCGGCATCGGCATGCTCACCCTGACCGGCAACACGATCTCGATGGACGTCTTCGGCCCGGTGGCCGACAACGCCAACGGCATCGGCGAGATGGGCTACGACAAGGCCGAGATGGGCAGCGAGAACTACGCCCGCGCCCGCCAGATCCTGGCCGACCTCGACGCCGTAGGCAACACCACCAAGGCCGAGACCAAGGGGATCGCCATCGGCTCGGCGGTGATCGCCGCCGTCAGCCTCTTCGCCAGCTTCATCGCGGTCATCGCGGTCGGCAGCGAGGACAAGATCGGCGACATGACGATCACCCAGTATCTCAATGAGGCCGGTCGGCTCTCGGTCGCCTACCCGATGGTCTTCATCGGCGCGCTGATCGGCGGCGTCGTGCCCATGCTGTTCAGCTCGATGCTGATCCGGGCCGTCGGCCGCGCGGCGTTCCTGATCGTCAAGGAGTGCCGCCTCCAATTTCGCGACAAGGAGATCTGGGCCGGCACCAAGAAGCCCGATTACGGCAAGGTGGTCAACATCTGCACCGCCGCCGCTCAGCGCGAGCTGATCGGTCCGGCACTGCTGGCCATCCTCATGCCGATCCTGGTCGGATGCTGGCTGGGCGCGCAGGCCCTCGGCGGCTACCTCGCCGGCATGATCATCGTCGGCCAGCCCCTCGCCGTGTTCATGGCCAACGCCGGCGGTGCCTGGGACAACGCCAAGAAGGCCATCGAGGACGAGCCCCGCACCGAGTTCACCGGCAAGGGCTCCGAGAAGCACAAGGCGGCCGTCACCGGCGACACCGTCGGCGACCCGCTCAAGGACACCGCCGGCCCGGCCTTGAACCCGCTGATCAAGGTCATGAACATGGTCTCCCTGCTGGCCATCGGCGCGATCATCGCTGCCCAGCACGGCGGCTACGGCTGGCTCCTGATCGTCGTCGGCGCGGTCTGCCTGGTGGGCATCGTCTGGGCCGTGTTCAACAGCAAGACCGAGTCGAAGGAGCTCCGCGAGATGGAGGCGGAGCTGTCGGGCGAGAAGACGGCCGAGGCCGCGCTCGAGGCCGTCGGCCGCTGACGACCCGGCCCGACTCGATCCATTCGAACCGTCACAGGCCCCCCCGGTCACGCGCCGGGGAGGCCTCTTTTTTCAATGACCGGGCAGAGGGCTAGAAACTGAGGGAGATCTTGCCTATCCTCCAGCGCTCCTTACCAATGTCGCCGTAATGCCCTTCCCTTCGGGGATGGGGAGATAAGGCGATCCTCGTCTCTTGCGGAAACGGCCACAACGAGATAGGCTACTCTTTGGCTCTTTAACAATTTGATGTTGCCGGTTGAGGGAGGAAGGCTCCCTCGGAAAACATCAACCGTACGTAAGGGTCGGGATCGCGAGGACCAAGCGATCCCAGGGCGGCGAGGACCAAGCCGTCCTTCGCCTGAATGTCGGCCGAACCGCCGTGAGACGTCTCGGCCGAATCGTACCGTGGGGCACATAGGAACGAGATCGCT
>JAFANO010000468.1 GCA_019232645.1 Planctomycetaceae bacterium
GTTTCCAGGACCTCGACGCCGATCTCGTCCTGCTCGACTTCTGGGGCAGTTGGTGCGACCCGTGCGTCAAGTCCGTCCCGTACCTGGTGGACCTCCAGAAGCGCCTGGGCTCGGCGCGGCTCAAGGTGGTCGGGATCGCCTGCGAGCAAGGCCCGCCCGAGCTGCGCGCGGCCAGCGCCGCCCAGGCGGTCCAGCGGTTGAGGATCAACTACCCGGTGCTGGTGAGCGGCATGGACGGCCCGTGCCCCCTCCAGAGGGCCCTCCAGATCCAGGCCTTCCCGACGATGATCCTCGTCGATCGCCACGGCCGAGTCCTCTGGCGCGACCAGGGTGCGACGCCCGTCACCCTCGCCCGCCTCGACCGCTTCCTCGCCTCGGCCATCCGTCCCAACGACGCCCCGCGTCGGTATTGATCCGGAGCCGGCGGCCCCAGGCCGGACCCACTCATACGGATTCCAGGGATTTCGTGTGCTTGGTCTACCGATTTGAAATTTGCTGACTCTACCCGATTGCAGGTTTGGGGTTTCTGAAGCCCATCAGCGAGGTGGACGCCATGAGGTTGTGGAGCCAATGCTCATGGTAGCGCTTGCCGTTGAGCCGATGCGCGGGGCTGTCGTGGGAGCGGGGGCGGTTGCACCGCCGGGCATAGGGGCGGAAGTTCATCAGCAACGCCCAGCCCCGCAGCCGCAACTCCGACGAGCCCTGATGGCCATGCAGCCCCCGCCCCGCGTCCATCAGCCGGCACAGCCGATTCCTCGGCCGGTCCACCGCGTTGCTCGTGCGCTGGCATCCCGGATGGTCAGAGGCCACCACGTAGGCCTCCGTCTTGCCCCACAGCTTCTCCAGCATCGCGCCCACCGCGGCGGTCCAGGTCTGCGTGGCACACCACCGCTGAAGCTCGCCCATCAGACGGCGGAACTCCGCCGCGGTGGCGGCGCGGTAGACCTCCCAGACCCGGCGGTGCAGCTCGCGGGCCTTGCGGCAGCGATCGCGGACCTTCAGGAACCCGTGCAGGAAGCAGAGCACCACCGCGATGGCGGGGAACAGCGCCTGGAACGCATTGCGCGTCGCCGCCCAGCCGTCGGTGTTGACCGTCGCGGGGGCGTACTCCGGATCGACATCCCGTGCCTCGGCCGCGAAGACGCCGTAGGCCTCCCGCAGGTGGACGTCATCGGCCGAGGCCGTCAGCGCCACGCCCAGGATGCAGCCGCCGCCGACGGTGGTCGCGACGTAACCCTTCTGGCCGACCCAGTCGGCGTGATGCTCGTCGGCGGCCAGATGCGCGGGCAACCGGGCCGGGTCGCGGATGGTGGCCCCGACCAGACTGCTCCGCCCCAGCCGCTCGACGACGCGATGCCAGTACATCGCGCTGTGGCCGAAGCCGATCGTCAGCAACCAGGGGGGGACGCCATGGGCCGCCAGGAGCAAGGGATACGCCAGCTCCTCGACGGTGCCGGTCATGGAGCCGGCGACGAAGCTGGGGCGGAGCCAGTAGGAGGCGCCATCGGCCGTGAGGAGCTTCCGCAGCTTGATGCCGGGGAGCTTGCGCGACGGGCGGCCGAATCCGTGCAGGCGATAGCCGCGGTCGAAGCCCGGCGGGAACAGCTCCGGGGCCGACCGGGCCCACCCCGCGACGGCCGCCCGCGTGCGCTCGGCGTCGTGCCAGATCTCGTCGTATTGCTGGCGCGTCATGGGGATGACGATCTGTTTGGCGCCGCGTGGCGGTTGCGGCGCGGGGGCGTTTCGTTCACGATTGACCCGCCGGGTCTTCGGCCGAGCGTCCATCTTCGCATCCTCTCCTGTGGCAAGAAGAAGGATGACGAAGATGCCGCCGGCCGTATACCCGGCTCTTCAAGACCTGCAATCCGGTAGAGTCAGGAAATCCGAAATCTCGAATTTGAGATCCCAACAGAGCGCACAAACTCTCTGGAATGCGTATGAAACGTGCTTCCTCGGTGGCTTCTCTCGGTCGGTGCGGCGTGAGGGGAGGATGCACCGCCCGCCGGATGGCGCCCCAAGCCGCCTCAGCGCGGCCGGGCGGGGGAGGCACCGCCCTCGTCGCGGCCCTGGTTGCGTTGCTCGCGGCGCTTGCGGCGCTCTTCCTTCTCGCGTTCCTTCCTCAGCTTCTCGCGCTCCTTGGGGGTGAGCCGCTTGCCGGTCCCCTGCTTGGGGGCGACGAGCCGGGCGCCGGGGTTGAAGGCGCCGGCGCGGCCCAGGCCGGTCATGGCGCGGATCTTGTCGAGCATGCTCATCTGGGACATCTGCTTGACCAGCGCGGCCATGGCGTCGAACTGCTTGACCAGGCCCGAGACGTCGGCCGGATCGACCCCCGCGCCGGTGGCGATCCGGCGGCGGCGCGAGATGTCGATCTGGTGCGGGTCGCGCCGCTCGTCGGGGGTCATGCTGTCGATGATCCCCTGGATCCGCTTGACCTCGCCGTCGGCGTCGATCGCGTCGAGGTCGACGTCCATCTGGTTCAGGCCGGGGATCTTGCCCATCAGCTCCTTGACCGACCCCATCTTCTTCATCTGGACGATCTGCTGGCGGAAGTCGTTGAGGTCGAACTTCCCCTTGGCCAGCTTCTCCTGCTGCCGCTGCGCCTCCTCCTGGTCCATGACCGACTGCGCGGCCTCGACCAGCCCGACGACGTCGCCCATGCCGAGGATCTGGCCGACCAGCCGCTCGGGGTCGAACGGCTCGAGCTTGTCGAGCTTCTCGCCCTTGCCGATGAACTTGATCGGCACGCCGGTGACCTTGCGGACCGACAGCGCGGCGCCGCCGCGGGCGTCGCCGTCGAGCTTGGTCATGATCACGCCGTCGAGCTCCAGCGCCTGGTTGAAGGCGCCGGCCGAGGCGACCGCGTCTTGGCCGGTCAGCGCGTCGCAGACGAAGAAGACCTGGTGCGGCTTGACCTTCTTCTCGATCAGGGTCAGCTCGGCCATCAGCTCGTCGTCGACGTGCAGGCGGCCGGCGGTGTCGAGGAGGACGGTGTCGCGCCCCTGGCGGTTGGCCTCGACCACCGCGTCCTGGCAGACCTGGATGGGGCTCGAGTCGGTCGCGCTGAAGACCGGCACGTCGAGCTGCCGGCCGATGACCTTGAGCTGCTCGACGGCGGCCGGGCGCTGGAGGTCGGAGGCGACCAGCAGCGGCTTGCGCCCCTGCGACGCCAGCAGCCGCGCCAGCTTGCCGCAGGTGGTCGTCTTGCCCGAGCCCTGGAGCCCGCAGAGCATCAGGATCGTCGGGCCGGTCTTCTCGAACCGGATCGAGGGATCGACCGGCCCCATCAGCTCGACCAGCTCGTCGTGCACGATCTTGACGATCTGCTGCTCGGGCCGGACGCTCTTGATCAACTGCGTGCCGACGGCACGGTCGCCGACCCGCTTCATGAACTCCTGGACGACCTGGAAGTTGACGTCGGCCTCCAGCAGCGCCGTGCGGACCTCGCGGAGACCGTCCTTGATGTTGGCTTCGGTCAAGATCCCCCGCGCGCGGAATCGTCCGAAGGCGGAGGAGAGTCGTTTCTGCAGGTCGTCGAACATGATGACCGATCTCGTTCCCCGATTCCCTTGGATCGCGAACAGACCAGTTTAAATCACCCGACCCGATCGTGGCAACGCCAATCGACGGCTGGTCGCGGGGCGCGTTCTGGGTCCGGCGCGGACAGCCCTCGATCGACGCGGGGTGATCCGCTAAACTCAGCAGGGGGTGGTGGGCGCCCTCGTGCGTCGCGGCGCTCATAACAGAGAGTCTCTGGAGGGAGGGTGATGCGCAAGCGAGTGGGTCTCGGGGCGCGACTCGGTTTCATCCTGCTCGCGATCGGCGCCCTCCTCCCGGCCTCGGTCGAGGCGCAGCCCTTCCCCGGCCCGGTGATGAACGCGACCGGCGGCGGCCTCCTCCCGCCCCCGCCGCCCCCGCCGCCGGGGGCCTGGGGCGAGGTGATCTTCTCCAACGCCAAGTGGCTGGTGATCCAGAACCACGACGGCCAGCAGTTCCCGATCGACTACCAGAAGCTCCCGCCCATGAGCTTCCTCGTCCGCTGGCCGTCGAGCCTGTTCAGCCTGACCAACCAGTCGCTGGTCGAGGCCATCGGCGTGGACCAGGGCTCGAACCTGGTCATGACCGACCACATCGACGTCTTCGAGGGGGCCGACCAAGTCCTGGTCAAGCCCACATACCAGAGCGTCCTCCCCGGCAGCCGGCCGGGGCCGCTGACGGTCATCGACCCCGCCTACTTCTACAGCAACTACCTGGCCTGGGACTTCGCCGCCCAGAACTCGCTCTACGGCTGGGCCTACCCGGTCCCGCCCGTGGCGGGGAACCCGGCGAAGTTGCACGTCGTGGGCAACCCGATCGCGCTCAACCCGCTCCGCCTCGGCCTGCCGGGCAACAACTTCGCCACCGTCGTGCCCGCCAACGGCATCCTGGCGGTCACCCAGGTCACCCTCGGCTCGCCGTCCATGGTCCAGACGGGGGACATCGCCTTCCTGATCCCGGCGAGCGTGACCCCGCAATCGCTGATCCTGTCGCAACTGGTGGTCCTCAAGAAGATCCCCTGGAGCCAGTTCTCGCCCTGATCCGGAAACGCCCGGATCGCTGGCCCTCATAGGATCCGCTGTGCGAACCGAAACCTTGGATGACAGCGAGACTTCGGTCCGCCCAGCGGACCCTCCGAAGCTCCCTATCTTGGCCGGGACGGCCTCGGGCACGGCGGGGGTGGGCCCGGGGCGGGAGGTGGTCCACTCGACCGGGATCCGCTCGTCGGCGGGCTTGGGATCGGTCACCGGGTCGCTGTCGCTGGGCTGGAAGACGGGGAGGGAGTGTGTTCGTCGACCTCGAGCGTCAGCAGCGACAGCGACGTCTCGGAGAGCCGCCCGCCGGCCCTGACGCCCCAGCGGTCGTGCTGCCGCCCCTTC
>JAFANO010000537.1 GCA_019232645.1 Planctomycetaceae bacterium
CCGCCGCGCCTCATGCCCCGCCCCGATCGTTCGAGGAAGACTCGTTCGACGGTTGAACCGACGAGGAACCGCCCCCATGCTCCCTCGATCCGGCACCCCCTGCCCGATGGCCCTGCTGGGCGCGCTCGCCGTCCTGATCATGCTCGAAGTGAACCGCTTGGCTGCCCACGACCGCCCGTGCGGTCCGCTGCGCAAGTCGCGCTCGGCCGTCATGGCTCGTCATGGGATGGCCGCAACGAGCCAGCCACTGGCGACGGCCGTCGCCATCCGCGTCCTCCAGGACGGCGGTAACGCCGTCGACGCCGCGATCGCCGCCAACGCGGTGCTCAGCGTCGTCGAGCCGATGTCCTGCGGCCCGGGCGGCGACCTCTTCGCCATCGTCTGGGACGCCGAGGCCCGGAAGCTGCATGGGCTCAACGCCAGCGGCCGCGCCCCCCATGCCGCGACGCTCGTGTCGTTCCGGTCCAAGGGCCTCGACCTGATCCCCACGCACGGCCCGCTGAGCTGGTCGGTCCCCGGCTGCGTCGACGGCTGGGACCAGCTCCGGACGCGGTTCGGGACGAAGTCGTGGGCCGAGCTGCTGGCGCCGGGGATCGCCTATGCCGAGGAAGGCTTTCCCGTCACCGAGATCATCGCCGACGACTGGCGAGACGCCGCGCCCCTGCTGGCGCGGATCCCGACCTCCGCCGCCTGCTTCCTGCCGGGCGGCCGCCCGCCGGAAGCCGGCGCGATCTTCCGCAACCCCGGCCTCGCCCGGTCGATGCGCCTGATCGCCCGGGACGGCCGCGACGCGTTCTACCGCGGCCCCCTGGCCGACGCGATGGTCGCCTACTCGCGCCAGGTCGGCGGCCTGTTCGAGCGCCGGGACTTCGAGGACCACACCAGCACCTGGGTCGAGCCCGTCTCGACCAACTACCGCGGCCATGACGTCTGGGAGCTGCCACCCAACGGCCAGGGGATCGCGACGCTCCAGATGCTCAACCTGCTCGAGTTGTATGACCTCAAGCGGATGGGCCCGCGGTCGGCCGAGTCGCTCCACCTGATGATCGAGTCGAAAAAGCTGGCCTACGAGGACCGCGCCAAGTATTATGCCGACCCCGAGTTCGCCAGGGTGCCGGTCGCCGCGCTGATCTCGAAGGCGTACGCGGCCGGGCGTGCCCGCCTGATCGACCCCGACCACGCCAGCGAGCGGCCGATGCCTGGCGAGCCCGGCGAGGCCGACACGATCTATTTGACGGTCGTGGACAAGGATTTCAACGCGGTCAGCCTGATCCAGAGCGTCTTCTCCGGGTTTGGCTCGTACCACGTCCCCGACGACCTGGGCTTCCCGCTCCAGAACCGCGGCTGCCTGTTCGCGCTCGACCCGTCACACGCCAACCGCCTGGAGCCGCACAAGCGGCCGTTCCACACGATCATCCCCGGCTTCGTGACGAGAGACGGCAACCCCTGGCTGAGCTTCGGGCTGATGGGCGGCGACATGCAGGCGCAAGGCCACGCTCAGGTCCTCTGCAACCTGATCGACTTCGGCATGGATGTCCAGGAGGCGGGCGACGCCCCCCGCTTCCGCCACATCGGCTCGTCCGAGCCCACCGGCCAGCGCGCCCGGGACGGCGGCACCGTCGCGCTCGAATCGGGCATCGGATTCGAGGTCCGCCGCGCCCTGGAGGCCATGGGACACCGCCTCGTCACCATCCGCGGCGGCTTCGGCGGCTACCAAGCGATCCGGATCGACGTCGAGCGCGGCGTCTTGATCGGCGGCTCCGACCCGCGCAAGGACGGCGGGGCCATGGGCTACTGATCCCGGGCGTCGCGCCCGGAGCATTCGAGGACCCGGCCCGGACGTTCAGGGCTCCGGCCCCTTGACCAGCCAGGTGATCCGCATCGAGCCGTACGTCAGCTCACGGCCGATCCGAAGCCCCGGGATCGCGAAATCGACATCAACCTTGGTCGGGTGCCGCAGGCTGATCAGGCCGTCGTCGGCCAGGGCGTTCGCGGCCAGGCCGGCGATCAACCGCTCAAGCTTCGCGCGGAGGGGGCCGCCCTCCGTGTGGGCGTAGGGGGGGTCGATAAAGGCGATGGCCAGCTCCCCGGCCTCGGGGCCGGCGAGCGAGGGGTGGCCGGCGACTCGGTAGGCGTCGATCGGCAGGACGAGGCTCCGTGACTCCACGCTAAGCGCGGCGATGTTCTTGCGGAGGTGGAGGAGCGCGCCGGGGTCGCGCTCGACGAAAACCGCCCTACGGGCCCCGCGCGAGAGGCATTCCAAGCCCATCGAGCCGGTCCCGGCGAACGCGTCCAGGACGAGCGCGCCCGCGACACGGCTGCCGAGGGCGTCGAAGAGCGACTGCTTGGCGCGGTCGGTGATCGGCCTCGTCCGCTCGGAGGGCGGGGGGAGCAGCTTCCGGCCGCCGAACTCTCCGGCGATGATGCGCATATGCAGTTGGTACACGACTCAACCGCTTTGCGGAAGTGAGGGTCCTCCAAAAGAGGGAGCAATGCCCACTACCGCGACCTCTCTGCTTGGCTCGAGCTCCAACTTCTGCGGGCCGGCGAAGACCTTGGAGCTCAAAGCCGAAGCGGGGAGGAGGCAGCCACGAACGCCCGCGATGGCGGCGGACCTGGCCGACCACGACCGGATCCTCCAGGAATGGTCGACCTACCCCGCCAAACCTTAGTCCGGAGTTCCGGGGCCATTTTCGCCGTAAGCCGTTTGACCACAAGGGAAAACCCTCGTTCTCGACCCGGAAATGTAGCCACTAAAATCTCGGGAATCCTCTTGACAG
>JAFANO010000563.1 GCA_019232645.1 Planctomycetaceae bacterium
GGCTTGATTGCCGGGTCGAGGCCCGGCTCGACACCGGCGACAGGACGGTCTACCTGGCCGAGGTCGTCGACGCCCGGGCTCCAAACCCGTGCCCGATCCTGACCGTAAAACGGATGTTGCAGATGGCGCCTGCGGACCGGCGTCGGATCCTGGAAGAGCAACTCATCCGGGACGGAGCCGCGGACGCGCGCGCGATCGAGCAGTGGCGGCGAGGAGGCCGTTGATGCACGGATCGCTAGCGCAGGCGTTCTCGCCCGACTATCTCGCCGCCCGATCGCGGTTCCGCGCGGCGGCCTCGGCGCTGGGATTGAGGCTCGAGTCGTACACGATCGGCGCGGCCGGCCCCTCGGGCGAGGACCTGACGATTGATGTGACATTGGGAGGCGTCGAGGGGGCCTCGCGCGTGGTGGTCATCTCCAGCGGCCTGCACGGCGTCGAGGGGTTCTTCGGCTCGGCGGTGCAGGTGGCGCTGCTCGAAGGGGGCCTGGCGGGGTGGTCGCCGACGTCGCGCGTGGGCCTCGTCCTGCTGCACGCCCTCAACCCCTTCGGCTTCGCCTGGGTCCGGAGGGTCAACGAGGACAACGTCGACCTGAACCGTAACTTCCTCCTCCACGACGAGACCTTCGCGGGCAGCCCCGCCCGGTATGCCCACCTCGACTGGCTGCTCAACCCGCGCTTCGCCCCCTCCTGGCTCGACCCGTTCGTGCTCAAGGCCCTGCTGACGATCCTCTGGTACGGCATGCCCGAGCTCAAGCAGGCCGTCGCGGGCGGGCAGTACGACTTCCCACGCGGGCTGTTCTTCGGCGGTCACTCCCCCTCGACGACCCGCCGGGTCCTGGCGGAGCAACTGCCACGCTGGATCGGCGACGCCGGCTCGGTGCTCCACATCGATCTCCACACGGGACTCGGCCGCTGGGCGACCTCCCACCTGCTCTTGGACCGGGGCATTCCCGAAGTGCGGGCCGAGCGGCTCAGGGAGTGCTTCGGGGCCGACCGCGTCAAGTATTCCGACCCGGTCAACGGCATCGATTACCGGGTCCGCGGCGGGCTCGGCGCCTGGTGCCAGTCGCTCTTCCCCGACCGCGTCTACGACCTGGTCTGCGCCGAGTTCGGCACGTACTCCCCGGTCTGGGTCCTCGCCGCGCTCCGCGAGGAGAACCAGGCGCACCACTGGGGCTCGCCCGGCGACCGCGCCACCCGGGACGCGAAGCGACGGCTCATGGAAGCATTCGTCCCCCGCGACAAGGGTTGGCGCGCGGTCGTGGTGGCGCAAGCGCTGGAGCTCATCGCGTGCGCCTACGGGGCGGATTACGCGCCGCAGTCGTGCGTGATCCAGCGATCGCGATAGCCTCGAGGGCCGGCCCATCGGCGAAGGAAGGGCGACGCATGAGTACCCGCACTTCGCTGCGCCGGATATCATTCGTTGCGGGAAATCCGACCAAGTCGCCGGCCCCGACGGCGCCGAATCGCCCATGAAAACGATCATCGAACCGTTCAAGATCAAGATGGTCGAGCCGATCAAGCTGACCACGCCCGAGCATCGGGACGCGATCCTGCGGCGGTCGCATTTCAACCTGTTCCAAGTCCCGGCCGAGGAGGTGATCATCGACCTGCTGACCGACAGCGGGACCTCGGCGATGAGCAGCGAGCAGTGGGCCGGGATGCTCCGGGGGGATGAGTCGTACGCCGGGGCGCGGAGCTGGTATCACTTCGAGGGGGTGCTCCGCGAGCTCACGGGGATGCCGCACATCTTGCCGACTCATCAGGGGCGCGCCAGCGAGCGCATCCTGTTCGAGCTGGTCGGCGGCCCCGGCAAGGTCATCCCGAGCAACAACCACTTCGACACGACCCGCGCCAACATCGAGCACTCCGGCGCGAGGGCCGTCGACCTGGTCATCGCCGAGGGGGCGCAGCCCCGGAGTCGACACCCATTCAAGGGCAACATCGACGTCGCGCGGCTCGAGGCCCTGATCGCCGACGTCGGCCCCGACCGCATCCCGCTCTGCATGGCGACCGTGACCAACAACAGCGGCGGGGGCCAGCCCGTCAGCCTGGCCAACCTGAGGGCCGTCCGCGAGGCCTGCCGACGGCACGGCATCCCGCTGTTCCTCGACGCCTGCCGGTTCGCCGAGAACGCCTACCTGATCAAGCGGCGCGAGCCGGGCCAGCACGACCGGAGCGTCCGCGCCATCGCCCGCGAGCTGTTCGACCTGGCCGACGGCGCCACCATCAGCGCCAAGAAGGACGGGCTGGTCAACATCGGCGGCGTCCTACTGATGCGCGACCCGGCGCTCGCCCGCCGCGCCGACGACCTCCTGATCCTGACCGAGGGCTTCGTGACCTACGGCGGCCTGGCCGGCCGCGACCTGGAGGCGATGGCCCGGGGCTTCGTCGAGGTGCTCGACGAGGACTATCTCCACTACCGCCTGCGGAGCGTGGAATACCTGGGCGAGCACCTGCTGGCGGCGGGCATCCCGATCGTCGAGCCGCCGGGCGGGCACGCCATCTACATCGACGCCGCCGCGTTCTGCCCGCACATCCCCCCCGAGCAGTTCCCCGGCCAGGCGCTGGTCTGCGCCCTGTATCGCCACGCCGGCATCCGCGCCGTGGAGATCGGCAGCGTCATGTTCGGCCGTGTCGACCCGGACACGGGCGAGTCGGCCCGCCCGCCGATGGAGCTGGTCCGCCTGGCGATCCCCCGCCGCGTCTACACCCAGAGCCACATCGATTACACCGTCGAGGCGGCGATCGAGGTCTTCGAACGCCGCGAGCAGATCCGGGGCCTCCGGATGATCGACGCGCCGCCGGCCCTGAGGCACTTCACGGCGAAGTTCGTGGAGGTGTGACCGCGATCATTCGATCCACGAGTAAGGATAAGAGGGATCGTCGTATTCCAGGGCCTGCCGGGTCAGGTGCAAGGGCCGGGCGGTGTCGATCATGACGGCCAGCTCGTCGGTGCGGGTCGCGGGACGGCTGGCGACGATCGTGCCGGGGTGCGGGCCGTGGGGGATGCCGTGCGGGTGGAGCGTGATCGACGCCTCCTCCACCCCCCGACGGCTGCCGAACCGGCCCCGGACGTAATAGAGCACCTCGCCGGCCTGCATGTTGGAATGCGCGTAGGGCACCTTGATCGCCTCCGGGTGCGTGTCGAGCATCCTCGGCGCGAACGTGCAGACCACGAAGCCGGGCGCCTCGAAGGTCTGGTGCACCGGCGGCGGCTGGTGCACCGTGCCCGTGATCGGCTCGAAGTCGTCGGCGTTGAATGTGTAGGGGTAGACCATCCCATCCCAGCCGACGACGTCGAACGGGTGGTGGGCCGTCGTGTACCGCGTCAGCCGAGGGCCGTCCTTGACCAGGATGGTCGTGTCCTCCTCGCGATCGACGGCGACCGGCTCGCGCGGCCCGTGCAGGTCGCGCTCGCCGAAGGGCGCGCCCAGGCGGATCTGGCCGTCGGGGTTCAGGTATCGCGCGGGGATGCCCAGCAGTCCGGCCGACTCGATGACGAGTAGGTCGGGATCTCCCGTCCCGGGCTCGAACTCCAGGCGGTACGACGTGCAGCGCGGGATGACGACGTAATCGACGGGGCGGAAGGGCAGGGGGCCGAACATCGTCTGCAACGTTCCCCGGCCGCGATGGATGAACACGAGCTCGTCGGCGAGGGTGTTGCGGTACAGCTCCGCCTGCGGCTCGACCGGGCGGCATCGGGCCATCGTCACGTCGTCGTTGACCAGCAGGGGCACGCGACCGCTCACCGGATCGCCCGCCGGCCGGATCGACCCGGTCCGGAGGTGATGGTGCCGCAGGGCCGGCTCCGCGACGCGCTCCACGACGGCCGTGCCCGCCGCCTCGACCTTGCGGACCCGCGTCGGCGGCCGGAGGTGATACAGGATGCTGTAGGCCCGACCGAACCCGCAGGAGGTGACGACCTCCTCGTAGGCGATCCCCTCGTCCCGGAACCCGGGCTCGCGACGATGGGCGATGTGCCGTTTCTTCGGGAGCGAGCCGACGCGAAGATAAGGTGGCATGGCGATTCACGGGTGGATTATTGCGGTTCGGGATGGGAGACGACGGGATTGCGCAGGGTCCCCAGCCGCTCCACGGCGAGTTCCACGACGTCCCCCGGCTTGAGCCAGCCGCCGACGGCCTCGGGCGTCAGCTCGAGGATGCAGCCGGTGCCGACGGTCCCCGAGCCCAGGACGTCCCCCGGCCGGAGCCGGACGTCTCGGCTGGCGTGCGCGATGAGCTGCGGCCAGGTCCAGTACATGTCCCCGGCATCCCCGCGCGAGAGGACGCGCCCGTTGACCGCCGCGGTCATCTCCAGGTGGAGGCGGCCGTCGCGATAGCGGTCGCGCAGCTCGTCGAAGGGGACCAGCTCGGGGCCGAGCGCGGTCGCGAAATCCTTCCCCTTGCTCGGCCCCAGGCCCACCGCCATCTCCCGCCCCTGGAGGTCGCGGGCGCTCCAGTCGTTCATGATCGTGAACCCGGCGACGACCTCCAGCGCCCGGTCGTCG
>JAFANO010000564.1 GCA_019232645.1 Planctomycetaceae bacterium
GCCCGCCGGCCCCCCGAGGGCGCGACACCCCGGGTCTTGCGGCGCGGCGAGCGCTGGGAGGTCAAGCGGTGAGCGTCACCCTGGGAATCGACATCGGCACGTCGGGGACGAAATCGCTGGCCATCGACGAGCGGGGCTCTATCCTCGCCTCGGCGACGGCCGAGTATCCGTGCGACCACCCCCACCCCGGCTGGTCGGAGCAGGACCCCGAGCTCTGGTGGGAGGCCACGAAGAAGACCGTCGCGGAGGTGCTGTCCAAGGCGGCGTTCCAGCCCGAAGACATCGCCGGGATCGGCCTGAGCGGCCAGATGCACGGCTCGGTCTTCCTGGACGGCGCCGGCATGGTCATCCGCCCCGCCCTGCTCTGGAACGACCAGCGGACCGCCGCCGAGTGCGCCGAGATCGAGAACAAGGCCGGGGGCCGCGCCGCGCTGGTGCGGATGGTCGCCAACCCGGCGCTGACCGGCTTCACCGCGCCCAAGCTCCTCTGGCTCCGCAACCACGAGCCGCTCTCGTGGGACAAGGTCCGGCAGGTCCTCCTGCCCAAGGATTACATCCGCTACCGGCTCACCGGGACGTATGCGACCGAGGTCAGCGACGCCTCGGGGACGCTACTGCTCGACGTCGTCCACCGCCGCTGGAGCGGGGACCTCCTCTCCAAACTCCAGATCGACCCGGCGCTCCTTCCCCCGTGCTACGAGAGCCCCGCGGTCTCGGCCAAGATCAGCGACCTGGGGGCATCGGCGACGGGCCTGGCGGCGGGGACGCCGGTCGTCGGCGGCGGCGGCGACCAGCCGGCCGGCGCCGTCGGCAACGGGATCGTCCGGCCGGGCATCGTCTCGGCGACGATGGGGACCTCGGGGGTCGTCTTCGCACACGCCGAGGAGCTGGGCTACGACCCGCTCGGCCGGCTCCAGCGAGGCTGCCACGCCGTGCCGGGCACTTGGCACGTCATGGGCGTCGTGCTCGCGGCCGGCGGCAGCCTCCAGTGGTTCCGCAACGAGCTGGGCAAGGCCGAGGTCGAGGTGGCCCGCGCGCGCGGCGTCGACCCCTACTTCCTTTTGTCCGACGAGGCCGCGCTGGCCGGGCTCGGTTCGGAGGGGCTCTTCTTCCTCCCCTACATGACCGGCGAGCGGACCCCGCACTTCGACCCCGACGCCAAGGGGGCCTGGATCGGCCTGACCGTCCGGCACGGGCGGCCGCACCTGATCCGGAGCATCATGGAAGGCGCCGCCTACGCGATGCGCGATAGCCTCGAGCTGATCCGCGAGATGGGCGTCGCGATCGAGCAGATCCGCGTCTCGGGTGGCGGCGCGCGGGACCCGCTCTGGCGGCAGATCCAGGCCGACATCTACGGCCATGGGGTCCACACGCTGCAGTCGACCGAGGGCCCGGCCTTCGGGGCCGCCCTGCTGGCGCAGGTCGGCAGCGGCGGCTTCGCCTCGGTCCTCGAGGCATGCGACGCGACCATCCGGCTGGCCGATGAAACCCCGTTCGACCCCGAGGCCCACGAGTTCTACAACCGAGGCCACGCGCTCTTCCGCCAGCTCTACCGCGACCTTCGTGGGTCCTTCGCCGCGATCAGCGGCCTGGTGAGGAGGTATCAATAATCCTGAAGGTCTGGGGTTCGGATCAGGGCGGCTCGGGTCGGGACGCTGATCCTGAGGAGTTTCACTTGGCCAGGCCGCCCTCTCTGACCCGTCGCGAGCCTCCACCCAGGGAGGTCTCGGCCCTTCCCGCGCCTCCGAGGTCCGGGCCGGGAGGCGCCGGGCCGTTCTGGAATCGATCGCGGACCGTCCTGGCCGTCGTGCTCCTGTCGGCGGTCCACCTGACGCTCGCCATCCTCAGCCTGCTTCGGGAAAACCCGACGGTCGATGAAGTGGTCCACCTGCCGGCAGGTGTCACCTACTGGCAGAAGGGGACGTTCCGGCTCTACCACCACAACCCGCCGCTGGTCAAGCTCGTGGCGGCGTTACCCGTCGTCCTGTCCGATCCCGTGATGGCGCCGCTCTACGAGGCGCCGAGCTGGACGACCGAGCCTCCGTCGCCCGCGGCGGTCTCGCAGGACTTCGCCTACTTGAACGTTCCCCGATATTTCGAGCTGTTCACGCGGGCCCGGCTGCCGATGCCGCTCTTTTCGATGCTGGGAGGGATGGTCGTCTTCGCCTGGTCGCGCCGGCTCCACGGCGCGGGCGGCGGCCTGCTGAGCCTGACGCTCTGGGCCTTCTGCCCCAACGTCCTGGCGCACGGGCGACTGATCACGACCGACATGGGGGCGACCGCCCTGGGTGTCGCCGCGACCTACCTCTTCTGGCGCTCGCTCCAGCGGCCCGGCTGGCTGCACTCGGCGGGGGTGGGCATCTGCCTCGGGCTGGCTGAGCTGACCAAGTTCAGCCTGATCCTGCTCGGTGGGCTCTGGCCGTTCCTCTGGCTGGTCCGGCTGGTCCTGACGGCTCCGAGGGACGAATGGCCGGCACGGACCACCCGCGCCCTCGGCCTGGGCAGCATGACGGTCGCCCTGTGCATCCTCAC
>JAFANO010000574.1 GCA_019232645.1 Planctomycetaceae bacterium
CGTCAATCATCGGCCGGAATCGCGTTGCCCTGTATCGCCTTCTGCCCGAACAAAGACCTCCTCCCGAGTCCCGACCGAGGGGGGAGACCGGCGGACCGCCCATCGAAATAAGCAATCTCTTCAGTCCGACGACGCCAGGGGCATGGACTCGAATTGGGACGCACGCAAGATTTGCCCAATTTCCGTCAATATATCCAGAAGTGAGGGATATTTTCCCCTGTGATCGAGCCCCAGTTCGACCAACCGGATGCTGAGGCGATGAGTCGCCCGAGGTGTCGTTCGCGAACCGCGCCCCTCGCGATCAGAATGACCATAATAGGCTGGTCTCCCTAAATCAAATAAATTTCGTAAAGTTTCAGCCGACTCAGTTGTTGGCCTCACAACTGTCCGGCTACAAGTCGAACAGATTCAACTGGTTATGGGACGACGGTTCCGGGTCTTGCGATTTTGACTCACTCAATGCCTGAAAAATAGGGGTGGCTCATGTGCTCGGATTGGTAACGGCCTTCACTCCCAGGAGTGCACGGAGGAATTCCAGGGTGACTGTCTTGATCTTATATCCACATTCAAAGATCCCGATGTATTGCTCAAGATATTCCTTATTCACCCCACGAAAGTTCCGGAGGAAGTTCCGAACCCCGGTCCAGATCCCTTCCATCGTGTTGTTGTGCACCTCACGCACCCCATCCCCGTCATCATCACGAGCCCACTCCCTCTGACCCGGAGTGTGACACACCGTCGCGTGCTTACGTCCCATCTCGGGGAGGTGGTTGTACCCATTCCACTCATCGGTATACACCGTCGCACCCGCAATCGTCGTCTCCTTCACGAGTTCCTCCAGTGTCGCCTGATCCGCATGCTCCACAACCTCCAGGCGCACCTCGCCCGATTGGCGACCCACGATCCCTACCACCGGCGGGCGGTCGTTCTCCTTGGTCCCATGGCCCACTCTCTGGTTGGCACGCCGTCGGGGTGGATCGTCCGGATCGAGATGCGGAATGCCTTTTTCTCCGGCATTCTGGTACATCTCATCCGCTTCCACTTCCGTATCCTTCAGGGGTGTCCGATCCAAATCGGATCGCGCTTGAGATTGCCACCTATGTCTCAGTTTCAACAGGTGTCTTCGGCTGCAACCCAACTCCCGAGCCAATTGAGCCGTGGTCTCTCCTTGGGAGAAACCTCGGATGATGAGGACCAGCATCGAGGGGCGATAACGGGTCCCCTGGAAGACGGTCCCGGTCCAGGCGTTGAAGACCCGTCCACACGCCGGGCAGCGATAGTCGAGGACGGGTTCACGGTAGTAACGATGGACAATGAACCCCTCGTGAGCGTGGCAGCGGGGACAATGCAATCCCTCGGGATGGACGAGATCGAGGAGGAAGTGATAGCAGGCGTTCTCATCCATAAACGGTTGGATCGGAAAGTCCATGGCGCGGTTTCCTCGGACACACACAGGGGCATCTCTATTGAAAAGAGCCAGGGACCGTGCTAGAAGTCAAGGGTAAGTCAGCACCATTCTGAGCCCATGAGCCATAGGGGTTTTCTGGTTCATCCGGCGGAAGCGCGCGCCGGGGTTGAAAGAGGCGGACATGCTGATTCCACTTGGAGTTGCGTCACAGGACTCCAAACCGGGAGGTCAGCATGTCCACCAGCCTCTTGTACCACGCGTTCGGCACCCGCGGCTACCAATACGTCCGCACCACCTACACCGGAGGGCAGGTGATCTTCACCCTCCGTCAGGAGCCCCAGACCTGCCGCTGCTCGGCCTGCGGGTCGGACGATGTGGTGTCGCGCGGCCATGTGGAGCGGCGCTTCCGCTCCCTGCCCATCGGCGGCCGCACGACGTCCCTTGTGCTGCCCATCCCGCGCGTCGAGTGCCGCGCTTGCGGGCTGGTGCGTCAGGTCGACGTCGCTTTCGCCGACCCGAGGCGGAGCTTCACCAAGCCCTTCGAGAGGTATGTGCTGGAGCTGTCGCGGAGGATGACCATCCGTGACGTGGCCGCGCACCTGAACGTCGGCTGGGACCTGGTCAAGGAGATCCAGAAGCGTGACCTGTCACGCCGCTACGCCAAGCCCAAGCTCAAGCACCTGCGGCACATCGCCATCGACGAGATCGCCGTCGCCAAGGGCCACCGCTACCTGACCCTGGTCCTGGACCTGGACAGCGGTGCGGTGGTGTTCGTCGGCGACGGCAGAGGGGCCGACGCACTGAAGCCGTTCTGGAAGCGGCTGCGGCCCAGCGGGGCCAAGATCAAGGCGGTGGCCATGGACATGTCGGCGGCGTACCGCCAGGCGGTCTCGACCCACCTGAAGAAGGCGACGATCGTGTTCGATCACTTCCACGTCATCAAGCTCTTCAACGACAAGCTCTCCGAGCTGCGCCGCGCGGTGTACCGGGAGGCGACCGACG
>JAFANO010000663.1 GCA_019232645.1 Planctomycetaceae bacterium
CACGCCGGCGTAGCGGAAGGGCAGCGACGGGTCGATCTGCTTGTAATCGGCGAAGACCTGGCTCGTCAGCAGTCCCAGCGCCGAGGGGCCGGCGGCGGCGACCAGCCGGCCCACGTTGTAGCAGAACGACGTGCCGGTGCTCCGCAGCCGAGTCGGGAAGAGCTCGGGGAAGTAGATCGCGTAGCCGCCGAACAGTGCGAGCTGGCAGAAGCCCATCAGCGGGATCATCCAGAAGATCTGGTGGAAGTCGTTCAGGTACCAGAATGTGAAGGCGGTCGCGGCCATCGCCAGCAGGAACGACAGGGCGAATGCGGGCCGGCGTCCGATGTCTTGCGTGATCCGGCTGAAGGCGTAGATGCCGAAGAACGCCCCGGCGTTCTGGAGCAGCGAGGTGATCCCGGTCCAGAAGGTCAGCTTGCCGTCGACGAACGTCTTCAGCGCCTCGCCGGCGAGGCCCTGGGCCTCGCCGACTCTGGTAAAGTGGGAATAGAAGACCGTGCGGATCAGGTCGAAGCTGAAGAAGCCGATCCCCCAGAGCCCGACCACCCCGGCGAAGGCCAGCAGCATGCCGACGATCGTGTTCCGCCGCCACCGAGGATCGCCGAACAACTCGCCGAGCGAGCCGAGCCGGACCTCGGGGACGAGCAGACCCGCCCCCCGATCGGCCCGGTGCCTGGCGGCGGCCTTCCACCGCTCGGGCTCCTTCAGGCGCTTGAAGATGAACAGCGAGAGGAGGGACGGCAACACCCCGATGACGAACATCGCCCGCCAGGCGCTGCCGATCACGCCCGATTCCTCCGCCTTGCCCAGCCCGATGCTGATGCAGGCCGCCAGCATGTTTCCAACCGCCGAGAGGGCCTGGAGCCACCCCAGCGCCATCGGCCGGGCGCGGTCGGGCATCGCCTCGGCCACCAGCGAGACCCCCACCGCGAACTCCCCACCAACGCCCAGCCCGGTCAGGAAGCGATAGAAGGCGAAGTCATCCATCCCCACCGACAGGGCGCTCAGGCCCGTGAAGGCCGAGTAGAGCAGGATCGTCAGCAGCATCGTCTTGGCGCGGCCGATCCGGTCCCCCACGATCCCGAACACCAGCCCGCCCACCGCCCAGCCGAGCATGAAAACCGTCGTGGCGTATCCGGCATACCTGTCGACGTTCAGGTCGCCCGGCGCGGCGTGGATCAGGTGCATGACCGCCGGCCTGCGCGCCAGGTTGAAGAGCTGCTGGTCCATCGTGTCGAACAGCCAGCCCAGCGCGGCGATCACCAGGACGAACCAGTGGTAACTCGTCAGGCCCTGGTGCCAGGGGCCGGTCTCGACGGCGGGCGAAGTCTGGGTCGGGGAGTCGCTGTCGAAATGCATCAATAAAGTCTCCGGGGCCGCGGCGGCTCGGGCTGAGAGATGGCCGGCCGGTCCCTCGCCTCCGCGACGCACCGCGTCCTCGCTCCCTTCCCAGCCGGACCTGACGGTACGAGAGCTGGTGTCAAGGCTCCAGCGGACCGTCGCCGGCTTCGGCCCATGTCGAGACTCGAGGCATCTTCCCGGGGAACAGGGTCGTCCGATGTTGGATGTTCCGTGTTCTGCCCTCGAGACGCGCAGGCGAAAGCCGTGGTCAAGAAGCACGCGGATTTCGACGATGGGATCCGCGGCCTCGTGATGATTTGATCGGCGTCGAGATCAGCTTGGAGATCCTCTCGTCTCCTGCGTCCTCGGTCGACGGCCTTCTCTGGGGAGATGCCCCAATCGCGCGACAATCGCCCCTCGGCGCGGAGCCGATTCCAGGCAGCACGCGGCGACCCGGTCTCCCAGACGGCCAGCAGGCCCGCACGCCCGGGATCCGTGTCCATCACTGCCCGCACGAACTTGGCCGCCGGATCGGGAAGGTGTTGCAGCGCCCAGCGTACCCGGTCGGCCTCGGCGACCGCCAGCAGTCGCCCACTCGTGACCAGGCCCGGCCGCACGCTCGGCGGTGACGAGCGGACCCCTCGGCGTTCAGTCGGCCGGATCTGGACCGCCCGCCGGGAAGCGCTTGCGGAGGGTCAACTGGCGGCCGGTCTCGTCCGGGATGACCTCGTCGAAGCGCGGGGCGATCACCTCCCGCCAACCTTCCTCGTGGAGCAGGCCCTGCTCGATCCAGCCGGACGTGTCGCACAGAGTGAGCGTGACGCGATCGGCGAGGAGCCGGTAGGCGAGCATGGCCACGAGGCTGACCTTGCGACATCGCCCAAACGCATCGGCGCTGGCCCAGAGTTCCTTGAGGGCCGAGCCGAAGGCGCAGGCCGTCTCGCTGTCGAGCGTGGTCCGGCCGACCAGGAGGCTGCGCAACTGGGCGATCTGGCGGAGCGGCTGGGCGTCGCCGCGGGTCTCGAGCCGGATCTCTCCCGAGGCGTCGGGTCGCTCCAGATTGCGCCACCAGGCGTCGGCGTCCTCCATCGCCTGGTAGATCTGGTCGGGGGTGTAGGGCTTGGCGATGTAGTCGTCGGCCCCGACCCGGAAGCTCTGGTGCCGGTTCTCGGCGGCGATGCGGGCGGTGACCATGACGACGGGGATCAGGCTGGTCGTCTTCCGGATCTTGAGGGCCTTGCAGACCTCGTAGCCGTTGATGTCGGGGAGCATCAGGTCGAGGAAGACGATGTCGGGGTGTCCCTGGCGGACTTTTTCGAGCGCCTCGCTGCCGGTGAACGCCGATTCGGTCTGGTAGCCTCGGAGCTGGACCAGTAGCGACAGGAGGTGGTTGGCCTCGGGCTCGTCATCGACAATCAGGGCGGTCGGCATCGGAAAACCTCATTAGGGCGGTCGGTGGGGCCCGCATTCTGCGCCTCGGGTCAACGTTCGGATCCCCGACAGGTGGGGATGGACTCAGGGGCCGCCGGGGGGAAACTCTCCGTCGTCATCGTGACTCGGGAGGGAACGGCGAGGCAAGCGGACGGTGACGGTCGTCCCTCGGTTCACCTCGCTCTCGGCGGCGACGGTCCCGTCGTGCATCTCGACAAATTTCTTGACGATCGACAGCCCCAGCCCCAGGCCGCGCTTGTTGAAGCCGAAGTCGCCCGAGGAGTGGTGGCTGGAATCGAACTGGGTGAAGAACGGCTGGAACAAATGGGACAGCGCCCGGGGCTCGAGCCCGATCCCCTGATCGGCGATCCGGATCTCGGCCTCGTCGGGGGCCGAGAGCCGCGCGACCAAGGCGATCTCGCCGCCGTCGGGGGTGAACTTGATGGCGTTGGTCAGGAGGTTGACGAAGGCCGCGTCGATCTTGTCGGCGTCGATCTCGAAGGTCCCGAGGTCGTCGGTGATGTCCGTCTTCAGGTGGAGGTGGCGGGCCTGGAGGAACGGCCCGACCTGGTCGATGACGCCCCGGAGCATCGCGGCCAGGTCGACCGGGGTGCGCCGCAGCTTCCGGCGGAAGTCGTCGACGCGCATCAGGGTCAGCGTGTTGGTGACCAGCCGGCCCAGTTGCCGGGCGCTGGCGGAGATCCGTTCGATCAGGGCGCGCTCTTGCTCGCTGCGGTTGGGATTCATCAGGCGGAGCAGCTCGCTGAGGCCCAGCACCAGCGTGATCGGCGTGTTGAACTCGTGGCTGGCGACCTCGATGAACGCGCTCTTGAGCTGGCCGGCCTCGGCCAGCTCCTCGTTGGCCCGGGTCAACTGCCGGTTGGCCGCCTGGAGCTCGGCGATCAGCCGCTTCCGCTCGGCGAGCAGCTCGAACTGCTCGGCCCCCTGGCGAAGGATTCCCTCCAGCTCGGTGGCATCCCAGGGCTTGAGGATGTAGCGGAAGATGTGGCCCTCGTTGACGGCGTTGATCACCGCCTGGATGTCGGCGTAGCCGGTGAAGAGCATCCGGATGGCGTCGGGCTGGAGTTTCCGGGCGTGGACCAGGAACTCGTCGCCGGTCATGCCGGGCATGCGCTGGTCGGAGAGGATCAGGTGGACCTCCTGATGGCCGAGGATCTCCAGGGCCTGGGCGCCGTTGCTCGCCGTCAGGACTCGGTACGTCCGATGGAACAGATGGCGCAGGCTCTCGAGCACATCGACTTCGTCGTCCACGACCAACAAGCTGTGTCGCCTCTGGTCCATCCACTGATCTCCGACTCCGGCCGTGCCTCAGACTGGCGGGGTAGGGGCCCCGACTTGCCGCCGATCCTCTGTCCCGACATCTCGCGGCGGGTCCCGCCGGCCCGTGCCGGCGTGGGACGCGATCCGCTGTCGGCTCCTCCACTTTAACTCCGCTGGCGTGCCAGTCCCACCGTAAGTTCTCAGGCAGCTTGCGATCAGACGGTCACTCGTCCGACGAATTCGCCGCCCCGGACCGACCCCGGGACGCCTCTGTGCCCCCGCTCGTGACCTCGGTTGCGCGGGGGGAAGCCGGCTGCTCACTCGGTCGAGCCGGAGGAAGCTTCGGGGGGAGCGTGCAAACCGCTGAGTCGTTGCATTTCGCCCTCCAGCGCCGAGACGCGTGACTGGAGGCTATCGACCGTGCTCAAGAGCTCTTCGCGCTGCCGGGCAGCCTGGGTCAACCGGTCGTACTCCGCGGCGGCTTGGCGGACGGCGGCCTCGAGCTCCTCGGGCTGCCACGGCTTCTTCAGGAAGCCGTAGATGTGCCCCTGGTTGATCGCGGCGATGATCGACTCCAGGTCGGCGAAGCCGGTGAAGAGCATCCGGACCGCGTGGGGGTAGTGCGACCTGACCTTGGCCAGCAGCTCGACGCCGGTGATCTGGGGCATCCGCTGGTCGGACATCACGATATGGACCTCCTCCTCCTGCATGATCCGGTATCCTTCCTGGGCGCTGTGGGCCTTCAGGACCCGGAACTCCCGGCGGAGCAGGTCGTGGACGGAGTCGCACACGTTGGGCTCGTCGTCGACGATCAGGAGACAATGCTTCTTGGGCTTCATCGCGGGCCACTCCTCGCGTCGGTCGGCCGCAGGCGGCATCTCATGAAGACTTCAGGGGCAAGATGATACGGAAACGGGTCTCCTCGCCCGGGCGGCTCTCGACCTCGATCCGCCCGCCGTGGCCGGTGATGATCCCGTGGCTGATCGAGAGGCCGAGGCCGGTCCCCTCGCCCACGGCCTTGGTGGTGAAGAACGGGTCGAACAGGTGGGGCAGGCTCTCGGGCTCGATCCCGCAGCCGTTATCGGAGATGCAGAGGATCACCTCGCCCCCCTCGCACCGCGAGCTGAATCGGATCGTCCCCCCCTCCTTGCGGCCCGTGGACTCGATCGCCTGCACCGCGTTGATCAGGAGGTTGAGGATCACCTGGCTGATCTGCGATGGGACACAATCGACGCGGGGGAGTTGGCCATGCTCGACCACGAGCTCGATCTGATTGTTCTTCATCCGCCCCCGGACCATCTCCAGCGCCGACTCGAAGAGGTCGGCGATCGCGGCGGACTCGAACTTATGGGGGGACCGGCGCGCCAGGCTCCGGAGGCTCTGGACGATGTGGGCGATGCGCTGGACCCCCTCGCGGGTGCGGTCCAGGATGATCCCGAGGTTGTCGCGGACGTAGGGCCAGTCGAGGTCGTCGCTCAGCGCGTCGATCCGGGCGAGCACGTCGGGGACGGCGGCCGCCAAGGGCTCACAGGCCGACTCGTACAGGGCGATCATCTCCAGGACGGACTTGAGGTCGCGCTCGATCACGGCCAGGTTGTTGGCCACGTAGGCCAGCGGGTTGTTGATCTCGTGCGCCACGCCGGCGCTGAGCAGGCCGATGGAGGCCAGCTTCTCCGTCTGTGCCAGCATCGCCTGCATCCGCTGCCGCTCGGCCCGCTGCTGCATCCGCTCGGTCTGGTCGCGGATCGAGCCGATGAACTGGAGCTCGCCGGCCAGCTCGACCGCGCTGAGCGAGAGCTCGAGCGGGAGCTCCTCGCCCGACTTGCGGACGCCCCGGACCTGGACGGTCTTGCCGACCACGTCGGGGTCGCGGGTCTCGAGGCCGTGCTGGAGGCCGTCGCGGCGGCCCTCGCGGAACTCGCCGGGGATCAGCCGGGCGATGGGCTGACCCAGGATCTCGTCGGCCCGGTAGCCGAAGACCTTCTCGGCGGCGGGGTTGAACAGGGTGATCCGGCCCTGGCGGTCGGCGACCACGACGGCGTCGAGGCAGCCCTCGGTGAGCTGGCGGTAGAGCGCCTCCGACTCGGTCAGGGCGCGGTTCTTGGCCTCCATCTCGCGGGCGTACCGCATCTGCGCCTCGGCGAACTGGCGGCGGGTCTCCTCCAGCGCCTTGCGCTCGGTGATGTCGCGGATGACGGCCAGGACGGCCCGCTGGCCGTCGAAGATGATCGTCGAGCTGTTGATGTCGACCGGGATGACGCGGCCGTCCTTGCTCCGGTGCCGGCCCTCGCACGAGAGGTGACCCTGGGTCAACTGGCTCTGGAGCCGGTCCTCGTAGCCGGCGGCGAACTCGGGGTCGTCGATGTCGTTGGTCGTCATCCGCAGCAGCTCCTCCCTGGTGTAGCCCAGGAGGCGGCAGGCCGCGGGGTTGACGTCGAGGATGCGGCCGTCGGGGGCGTGCACGAACAAGGCATCCTCGATCCCCTCGAACAGCGCCCGCGCGCGCCGCTCGGACGCCACCAGCGCGGCCTCGGTCCGCTTCCGCTCGGTGTAATCCTGGACGGTGCTCCGGATGCCGACGATCTGCCCCTGCTCGTCCCGGTTGTACCGCTCCTCGATCGAGACGAACAGGCGCCGGCCGTCGCGGGTCACCAACGTTCGTTCCAGCGTGCGGAGCGGCACCTTGCCCTGGATCTTGTCCGGGAAGGCCCGGAGGGCCGGCTCGCGGGTCTCCTCCGCGAGGAATTCGAAGACGCTCCGGCCCAGGGCTTCCTCCCGGGTGTAGCCGAGCATCTCGCACTCGGTCCGGTTGATGTTGACGATCCGGCCCTCGGTGTCGATCTCGTGATAGCCCACGGGGGCCTCGTCGTAGAGCCGCCGGAATCGCTCCTCGGACTCGCGCAGCGCGGTCTCGACCTTCTTCCGCTCGCTGATGTCGGTGACGAACGCGAAGTAGCCCACCGGGCGGTTCGTCTCGTCGCGATCGAGGTCCACAGCGACCTCGACGAGGATCGAGGTGCCGTCTCGGCGGCGATACTCCTTCTCATACCGCTCCGACTTGCCGGTCGACTGGACGCGGACCAGCGTCTCGTCCATCTTCCCCTTCCAGGGCTCGGGCGTCAGGTCGCCGATCGTCATCGTGAGCAGCTCGGCGACC
>JAFANO010000205.1 GCA_019232645.1 Planctomycetaceae bacterium
GCCCGATGCGCGGCCCGCTGGTCCGCATTTTTTGATTTTGGGGACGTTCCAGGATATGGTGGAATCAGACGGCCTGGGGCACTCGGCTTCTTGAGGACCTCGCGGCGAGGTCAGGCAAAGGCGATTTATGGCGGAAGCGGTCAAGATTGCGGTCGAGGCCCGTGATCCCCAGAAGAACAAGGGGACGGGCACCCGGGTCGCTCGCGGGCTGCGGGCGCGGGGACGGATCCCGGCGATCATCTACGGGCACAAGAAGGTTCCCGTGCCGATCTCGGTGGCGCGGGAGGCCGTCTGGGAGATGATCAAGAAGTCCACCCACCTGTCTTATTTCAGTGACGCGGCGACCACCGAGACGGTCCTCGTGCGCGACGTGCAGTGGGACCACCTGGGCAAGGAGATCCTCCACCTCGACTTCGCCCGCGTCAGCGCCGAGGAGTCGATCGAGACCGAGGTCCGGCTCGACGTCCGTGGCCTGGCGGCCGGCGTCGCCGAGGGGGGTGTGCTCGAGCAGCCGGTCCATACCGTCAGTGTGACCTGCCGCGCCGCCGCGATCCCCGACGCGATCCGGATCGACGTCAGCGGGTTGCAGGTGGGGCAGGCCGTCCATGTCCGCGAGCTGAGCCTGCCCCCGGGCGTGACCGTCAACGACGACCCCGAGCTGCTGCTGGTCCACGTCGTCTCGAGGGCCGTGACGGTCGAGCCGACCCCGACCGCCGAGGGCGAGGCGCCGACCCAGCCCGAGGTCATCAAGCCCGAACGCAAAGAGAAGGAAGAATGACCTCGGCCCCCGGGAACGCGTCGGGACTCGAGGGGATGTGGAAATTGGTGGTAGGGCTGGGCAATCCCGGCACCAAGTATCAGGGGACCCGGCACAACATCGGCTTCGAGGTCATCGACCGCCTGGCCGAGGGGGGATCGGGGGCGCGGTTCACCCGGAAGTTCGACGCCTTGGTCGCCGAGGTCGAGGTCGACTTCCGCCGCGTCCTGCTCCTGAAGCCCGAGACGTTCATGAACCTCAGCGGCCGCTCGGTCGCGCAGGCGGTCCGGTTCTACAAGCTCGACCTCGCGGACCTCCTCGTCGTCTGCGATGACCTGAACCTGCCGCTGGGCAAGCTCCGGATCCGGGGCGGGGGGTCCGACGGCGGCCAGAAGGGCCTCCGCGACATCTCGGCCCAGCTCGGATCCGAGAACTACGCCCGGCTCCGGATCGGGATCGGCGACCGCGGGGCGACGGATGCCTCCGACTTCGTCCTCAGCCGGTTCCGGGGTGCCGAACGACCCGTCATCGACGATGCCCTGATCCTCGCCGCGCAAGCCGTGGCCGTCTGGACCACGCAGGGCCTCGCCGCCGCCATGAATCGATTCAATGGGACCATGGAGCAGTAGCGGCGGCCTCGGGCAACTCGGGTCGTCGGCCGTCGAGGAGCGCCGCGCCGTCGCTCCGGCCCCCGGCCGCTTCTCGGGGTCGAATGCCTGCCGCCCACGACTGCCTGATCCGCGAGGAGGTATCCGCACTTGGCTGCCAACACCTATGAGGGCATGTTCCTGCTGGACAGCGCGAAGGTCGCCGTCTCCTGGGACGACTCGGTCAAGCACGTCCACGACATCCTGACGAAGCACCACTCGGAGATCGTGGCCAGCCGCCAGTGGGACGAGCGCCGGCTCGCCTACGCGGTCGACGGCCATAAGAAGGGGACGTATCTGCTGACCTATTTCAGGACCGACGGGGCGAACGTCAGGGAGATCGTCGCCGACTGCCACCTCAGCGACGTCGTGCTCCGCGAGCTGATCCTGAAGGTCCACCCCAAGCTCGTCGACCACTTGGTCAACCAGGCGATGACCTCGACGCCGAACATCGAGGCCGAGGAGGGGCGCGACGAGGAGCAGGAGGAGCGTCCCCGCCGCCGCCGCCGCGAGGAATGAGCACGAGCCGGAGACGTCCCGCGGCCGCGCCTCTCGTCTCGGCCACTCCGAGTGATCGTCGACGGTTCGGCCGGCCGATACCGAATCCGTGATGGGGATGGACGTTCCGATTTTGACACTTGTCGTCGGGAGCGGGATATGGTACGCTCCCTCCAGGGAACAGCCGTTTACGCCCCCGTGAGGGGAACGAGTTGTTCCGGCGTGCCGTTGGCCCCGGGGAGGGATCAGACGATGGCCGACCTGAACAAAGTATTCCTCATGGGTCGCCTGACGTTCGACCCCGAGTTGCGCCGAACGTCGAGTGGCATGGCCGTGACGGAGCTCCGGATGGCGACCAGCCGGAGCTGGCTCGGCAAGGACGGCGAGCGCAGGGAGGAGACGCTGTTCATCGACGTGACCGTGTGGGACCGTCAAGCCGAGAACTGTTGCCAGTATCTGAAGAAGGGGAGCTCGATCCACGTCGAGGGCTCCCTCAAGATGGACGCCTGGGATGACAAGACGACGGGCGAGAAGCGGTCGAAGATCAAGGTGCAGGCCGACCGGGTGCAGTTCCTCGACCGCCGGCCCGACCCGGCCGGCGGGATGGGGGACGACGACTCCCTGCCCGCCCGCGAGGCGGCGGCCCGCCGGGGCCCGTCGGCCCCCGAGGGGCGCGGCCCGGCCAACGGCCCGGCCCGAGGCTACCCGCCACCCCCGGCCGCCCCGACGCCGCGCCGCCCCGCGGCCGAGCCCGACCCCGAGGATGACGATATCCCGTTCTGAAACAGGCGCTTGGATCGAGTTCGAGTGCGACACGAAGGCGGCCGAGCGGCGGACCCTGAGCTTCGCCTCGCGACGCCCGACCCAGGAGTAAGAGCATCATGGCCAAGATGACCGACAAGAAACCGGCCAAGGCCAAGCCGAAGGTCAAGCCCAAGTCCTCGACCAAGGCCAAGGCCGCCGCGGCCGCCGCGCACGCCAGGGCCACGACGGCGCTGGTCCCGACCGTCCGTCAGCCGGGCGTCGAGCGGCGGAGGAACCACCCGATGCGCGCCAAAGACGGCCACATGCAGGTCCTCTTGACCCACGTCGTCCCCCACGTCGGCCAGCCCGGCGACCTCGTCAAGGTCCGCCCTGGCTTCGCTCGCAACTACTTGCTGCCCCAGGGCCTGGCCACGTTCGCCACCCCCCAGAACCTGCGGATCATCGAGAAGCACCGCCAGCGGCTCCGCGAGCTGGAGGAGGCCCGCCGCGCCGACCTCGTGAACCTCGCCGCGCAGCTCGCCCAGCGCTCGATCACCATCGAGGCCAACGCCAACGCCGAGGGCCACCTCTACGGCTCGGTCAACGCCGACCAGATCGCCGCGGCCCTGCGGACCGAGCAGTTCCCGATCGACAGCGACAACGTCAAGATCGAGGGACCGCTCAAGGAGCTGGGCCTCTACACCATCAAGCTCAACCTGGGCCAGGACGTCACCACCGAGATCAAGCTCTGGGTCGTCCCGACGCACACCGAGGAATCCGCCTGAGCGAGATCCCTTCCTCCGGACGATACACGCGGATGTCAGGCGACGGATGGCAGATCAGGGATCCGGCGCCTGCCATCCGCGATTTTTTCCTGGCGCTTGCCTGTTGGTGCGCCCGGGAGGGGGTCGGGCAACCCACTCTGCCGAGCGGGGCCACCTCATACGCATTCCGGATATTTTATGCGCATTGTTCGGATCTTAAATTTGAGATTTCAAATTTCAGATTTCTCATCAGCAGACCGAGCGCACGAAATCCCTGGAATCCGGATCAGAGCGCCCGGACTCGCGCACCAACGGACGAGCGTCAGGGATTTTTTGATGGCCAGGCCCGCGATCAGCCGATACTATTGTTCAGATACGGCTGACCCGCCGTGGGCGTACCCATGTCCCCCGACGAACCCTCCCCGCGAGGGGCGAACCCGTGATGGGTCGGCTGAGCGTCGGACCATGGGGGAGGAGCGATGCCCCGAGCGGTCGTCCTCCCCGCTCGCACGGAGCCGCGCCGCATCATGGCCGCCCTGACCGATGGCAATGGCAGCGGGAATGGCAGTGGCCATGGAGGCGGCCACGGCCGCGCCAAGGCCGAGCCGATGTCCCTGATCGACCGACTCCCCCCCCAGAACATCGAGGCCGAGCGGGGGGTCCTGGGCAGCATCCTCCTGGACAATGACGTCCTGCACGACGTCATCGGGTTAATCACCGTCGAAGACTTCTACCGCAACTCGCACCAGGTCATCTTCCGGGCGATCCGCGACCTCTACGACCTGGGCAAGGCGATTGACGCCATCACCCTGGTCGATGATCTGATCCGCCGCGACCAGCTCCAGGCGATCGGCGGCCACGAGGCGATCTCGCAGATCCTCAACAGCGTCCCGCACGCCGCCAACGCCAAGTACTACGCCGGGATCGTTCGCGAGAAGGCGGTCAGCCGGCTCTTGATCGACAGCGCCAACGAGATCCTCCGCGACGGCTATTCGAACAACTTCACCGCCGAGCAGTTGCTCGAGTCCGCCGAGCGGAAGATCTTCGACATCGCCGAGGACCAGACCAAGGGGGACACGGTCGAGATCCGCGACGTCGTGACGGTGGCGATGGACCGGATCGCCGCCCGGACCGAGGCGCGGCACCCGATCACGGGCGTGGCGACCGGCTTCTTCGACCTCGACAACATCACCTGCGGCTTCCAGCCCGAGCAGCTCATCATCCTGGCCGCGCGGCCGAGCATGGGCAAGACCGCCTTCGCGCTGAACATCTGCGACCACGTCGCCGTCAACCTCGGGATCCCCGTGCTCTTCGTGAGCCTGGAAATGGGCCAGGTCGAGCTCGCCGAGCGCCTCCTCTGCGCCCGCACCCGGGTCGACGGCCACAAGCTCCGGACCGGGCAGAACCTGGGGACCCGCGAGATGGCGCTGCTGGGCAAGGGGTTCGACGAGCTCCGGACGACGCCGCTGTTCATCGACGACACCCCGGCGCGGAACATGCTCCAGATCACCGCCAACGCCCGGCGGCTCAAGCTGCGCCGGGGCCTCGGCATGATCGTGCTCGACTACATCCAGCTCATCGACAGCGACGAGTCGCGCGAGAGCCGCCAGGAGCAGCTCGCCAGGATCAGCCGGCGCCTCAAGACGCTGGCGCGCGAGTTGAAGGTCCCCGTGATCGCGCTCTCGCAGCTCAATCGCGCCGTCGAGAACCGCGAGGACCGCCGCCCCCGGATGGCCGACCTCCGCGAGAGCGGCGCCATCGAGCAGGACGCCGACGTCGTCCTCCTGCTCCACCGCCCGGAATACTACGACGCCAACGAGCAACCCGGGATCGCCGAGCTGATCATCGCCAAGAACCGCAACGGCGCCACCGACACGGTGAAGCTCGCCTTCCTGAAGAACATCACCCGGTTCGAGAACCTCGCCAAGGTCGCCGATCCCATCGACCCCGGGGCCTTCTGAACCCCAGGGGATCCCGTCGAAGGCGGGAATGGAGCGAAGGCCCAAGCGGGTTCCAGGGATGGCGCGCTCGCCCGGATCTCTGGAAATTACGAATTCGAGATTTTGAATTCGAGATTCCAAATTCGGGTGGTGTCCTGCGTCTGTTGAATGACCTGACGATCCAGGGTGACGATTTTTCGGCGCCGAATTGCGAACCGCTTGAACGCCAGAGACTTAAGTGCGCCGAAGGTCTCGTTAACGATTAGTCGTATCGATATTCGTTATAGATGACCCGCGAAGGCCCGTCCCTCATGACTCAACCTATTGGCGATTAAGAATTTAGGTGAGAATAGGGCCGGCCTCCATTGGGCCCGTTCAACGGCCATGGGACACGACCGAAATGTGCCCGTCTTCGCATGCCAGTGGTAGATCCTCGACTCCTCAT
>JAFANO010000249.1 GCA_019232645.1 Planctomycetaceae bacterium
CAAGCCAGTCGACCCCGACGCCATCCTCGGGCTGCTCGCCGAGTCCGGAGACGAGGCCGCTCGGTAGGACCCTGCGATCGACCGTCGTGTCGAGCGGCTCGCGTCGAGGTCGAGGTCAGGGTCGGGGCGGGCCGTTCGGAAGTGGGACGTCGAGGACCTTGACCAGGAAGGCCCACCGGTCGGCGGCCTCCTCGATGATCTTGGTCGTTGGCTTGCCCGCCCCGTGGCCGGCCTTGGTCTCGATCCGGATCAGGACCGGGTTGTCGCACGACTGCGCCGCCTGGAGCGCCGCGGCGAACTTGAAGCTGTGCGCCGGGACGACGCGGTCGTCGTGGTCGGCGGTGGTGATCAAGGTCGGCGGGTAGCAGGTCCCCGGCCTGAGATGATGCAGAGGCGAGTAGGCGAGCAGGGTCCGGAACTGCTCGGAGTCGTCGGACGAGCCGTAGTCGTCGACCCAGGCCCAGCCGATCGTGAACTTGTGGAAGCGGAGCATGTCCATGACCCCCACCGCCGGCAGGACCGCGCCATAGAGGTCGGGGCGCTGGGTCATGCAAGCCGCGACGAGCAGGCCGCCGTTGGAGCCGCCCGCGATCGCCAGCCGGGGTGTCGCCGTGTACCCGTGCGCGACGAGCCACTCGGCCGCGGCGATGAAGTCGTCGAAGACGTTCTGCTTCTTCAGCTTCGTGCCCGCCTTGTGCCACGCCTCGCCGTACTCGCCGCCGCCCCGGAGGTTGGGCACGGCGTAGATGCCCCCCATCTCCATCCAGGCCAGGTTGCTGGCGCTGAAGGAGGGGGTCATCGGGATGTTGAACCCGCCGTATCCGTACAGGAGCGTCGGGGCCTTGCCGTCGCGCGCGATCCCCGGCTTGTGGCTCTTGTGGCTGAGGAACATCGGGACCCGCGTCCCGTCCTTGCTCTCGAAGAAGACCTGGGTGGTCCGGTACGTGTCGGGGTCGAAGGCGAGCTTGGGCTTGCGGAAGACCTCGCTCATGCCGGTGGCGACGTCGTAGCGGTAGATGATCGCGGGCGTGTTGAACGACGTGAAGGCGTAGAACGTCTCGCGGTCCGACCGCTTGCCGCCGAAGCCGGTGGCCGTCCCGAGGCCTGGCAGGTCGACCTCGCGGACGAACCGACCGTCGAGCTCGAAGACCTTGACCTGGGTGTGCGCATCCTTCAAATACGAGGCGAGGAACCGGTCCCCGACCACGTGGACGTCCCCCAGCGTCTCCTCCGCCTGGGGGATGACTTCCTTCCAGTCCTCGGGCTTGGGTCGCCTCGTGTCGATGGCGATGACGCGCCCGCGCGGGGCATCGCGGTCGGTCTTGAACCAGAAGACGGGGCCGTCGTGATCGAGGAACGCGTATTCGTGGTCGAAGTTGTCGATCAGCTCGACGATCGCCGCGTCGGGCACGTCGAGAGCCTTGTAGAGGATCCGGTGCTTGTCGTCGGTCCCCTTGGTGACGGTGATGATCAGGTACTTGCCGTCGTCGGTGGCCAGGCCGTGGAACTCCCACTCCTTGTGGTCGGGCCGCTCATAGACGAGGACGTCGTCCGACTGGGGCGTGCCGAGCTTGTGGTAGTAGAGCTTCTGGTAGTCGTTGACCCCCTTGAGGCCCTCGCCGGGCTCGGGCTCGGGGAATCGGCTGTAGTAGAAGCCCTTGCCGTCCTTGGTCCACGAGGCGTCCGAGAACTTGACCCACTTGAGCAGGTCGTCGCGGTCGCGGCGCGTCGCGACGTCGCGGACCCGCCACTCCTGCCAGTCCGAGCCGGCCGAGGCCAGGCCGTAGGCCAGCAAGGCCCCGTCGTCGCTGACCGATGTCCCGGTCAGGGCGACGGTCCCGTCGGCCGAGAGGGCGTTGGGGTCGAGCAGGACCTCGGGCTCGGCGCCGGGCGATGCGATCGTGTAGAGGACGTCCTGGTTCTGGAGCCCGCTGTTGCGGGTGTAGAAGATGCGGCCCCCCTCGCGGAACGGCACGCCGAACTTCTCGTAATCCCAGAGCGCAGTGAGCCGCTCCTTGATCGCCTCGCGGGCCGAGATCCCTTCGAGGAAGGCGGCCGTGACCTTGTTCTCGGCCTCGACCCAGGCGCGGGTCTCGGGGGAGTCGGGGTCCTCGAGCGGCCGGTACGGGTCGGCGACCTCGATGCCGTGGTAGACCTCGACGGTGTCGGACCGGGGCGCCTTGGGATAGCGGCGGCCGTTCCCGTCTCCGGCCTCAGACCAGCGGCCCATGCTCATCGCGACGAAGACTCCGGCGAGCCCCGCGGCGAGGTGCCTGCACATCATGGACGCACCAACTGGCGAGCGCCAGGAGACATCCTGGCCTCGGTGGAAGCCGGATTCAGCCTGGGTGGACTAGCCCGCCGTCACTTCCTCCGGGATGTTGTCGTTCGCATAAACGTTCTGAACATCCTCATTCTCTTCGAGGATTTCGCGGAGCTTGAGCATCCGCTTGCCGTTCTCGACGTCGAGGTCTATCGTCGTGGTCGGGATATAGCTCGTCTCGGCGCTCTCGGTGGCTATCCGATGCGATTCGAGGGCCTTGCGGACCGTTTCGAAGGCTTTGGGGTCGCAGGTCACCTCGTAATATTCGTCCACATGCTGAAGGTCGTCGGCGCCGGCCTCGAGCACGACTTCCATCAGCCGGTCCTCCGGGACGATCTTGGGGTCGATGACGAACAGCCCCTTGTAGTTGAAGAGGTAGCTGACGCAGCCGCTGGCGCCGAGGTTGCCGCCGCAGACTTCGAACGCCTTGCGCAGCTCGCCCGCGGTCCGGTTGCGGTTGTCGGTCAAGACCTCGCACATCACGGCGACGCCGCCGGGCCCATAGCCCTCGTAGATCACTTCCTCGTAGTTCTCGGCCCCGATCTCGCCGGTCCCCTTCTTGATCGAGCGCTCGATGTTGTCCTTCGGGCAGCTGAACGAGCGCGCCTTGTCGATGGCGTAGCGCAGCTTCAGGTTCGAATCGGGGTCGCCGCCGCCGTTGCGGGCGGCCACGTAGATGGCGCGGCAGAGCTTGCTGAAGAGCTTGCCGCGTTTGGCATCGACGAGGCCCTTGCGATGGGCGATGTTTGCCGAATGGGAATGCCCTGCCATGGTCCTTCCAAACTCCCCGCGATGATGAGATTTTTGAGGGCCTGTTCGCGCGCCGATCGGCGGGGTCGGGGCTCGGCCCCGCCGTCCCGCGGGAGAGCGGCCCGGGGATGGCGGGGCGGGAACGGCCGGTCTCGCGATCCAGCAATTCAATTAAGGGGTGTCGTCCGCCGCGGGCTTGGGGGCCGGGGCGATCCTGCCGAGCGACTCGAGCTTCTTGCGGATCTCGGGCAGCCGCTTGTCGGGCGGGACGGCCTTGGCGGCCGCCTGCTCGGCCCGTTCCCAGGCCGCCTTCGTCTTGGCGGTCTCCTGGAGCCGGAGGTAGACGTCGCCGAGGTGCTCGTAGATGGTCGCGTCGCCGCCGCCGGTCAGGTTCTGGGTGGCCCGCTCCAACTGCTCGATCGCCTCCTTGAGCTTGCCGCGCTTGAACAGGACCCAGCCGAGGCTATCAAGATAAGCGGCGTTCTTGGGCTCCTCCAGCAGTGCCTTGCGGATCATCGCCTCGGCCTTCTCCAGGTTCTTGCCCTGATCGGCATAGAGATAGCCCAGGTCATTGTTCACCCCGGCCTCATCGGGATTCCGCTCAAGGAGGGTCTCCAGCTCGGCCTCGCCCTTGGAGAAGTCGCCCAGGTTGACGTAGACCACCGAGAGACCCGAATGCGCCAGGTGGACGATCTCCTCGCTGTTGGGGTAGCGATCGAGGAGGCCCTTGTAGAAGGCGATCGCCTCGTCGTTGCGGCCGAACTGCGTCAGGACGCCGCCGTAGAGGCGGTTGAGCGCGGGGTTGGCGGGGTCGTTCTTCAGGGCGCCCCGGAAGACCTCGAGCGCCTCGTCCGGCTTGTCCGCCTGGCTCAGGGTCAGGCCCAGCAGCGCCTGCGCCTCGGCCTCATTGGGGTCGATCTTCAGCGCCTCGCGGAACGCCTCGATCGCCCGGTCGTTCTGGTTGGCGAGCCTGCGGAGCTGGCCCAGGAGGGTGAGCATCCGGGGATTCTTCTCGTCCGGGTACCTGGTCATCATCTCCTCGAGGGTGGCCGCGGCGTCGGCGTGGCGGCGGAGGTTGTCGAGGAGCTGGGCCATCTCGCGATAGCCCTGGGGGCTGGGGTTCTCCCGCAGGACGAGGCGCTGGATCGGCTCGAGCTTGTCGAGCTTGTTCGCCTCGGCGGCGATCGCCGCCAGGATCTTGACGGCGGGCGGGTCGAGGGTCGGGGGGGTGGCCGACAGCATCTTGTAGCCCGCCTCGAGCACCTCGTCGGCGAAGGCCGCGTCCTTGATGATCGCCTCGACCTGAGGCTTGACGGCGTCGAAGCCGTTCGGCTTGGTCCAGGCCTCGGTCAGGACCCTGAGGAGGTCCTCGGTCCGTTTCCGCTTCAGGAGCGACGCGGCCAGGGCGCGATAGCCCAGCGGCGTGGGCTGGGCCGTCAGCAGCTCCTTGTAGAGGGCCTCGGCCCGGTCGACCTGGCCGATCTCGCGGTAGCGGTCGGCCAGGGCATACTGGAGCGGCAGGTTCTTGGAGTCGAGCCGGGCCGCCCGCTCGAGGCGCGGGGTGATCTCGTCCTCGCGGTGCAGGGCGGTCAGGATCCTGGCCTGCAAGTCGTAGCCCTCGCCGCCCTGCGGCTGGCGCTTGAGGAACCGCTCGACGATCGCCAGCGCCTCCTCGCCCTTGCCGGTCGTCAGCAGGGTCTCGGCCAGCAGCAGCGGGAGCTGGGGGTCGTCCTCGTTGTAGACGAGCCCGCGTTCGAAGGCCTGGATGGCGAGGTCGTAGCGCTTCGCGTTCAGGAAGACCTGGCCGAATTCGAGGTAGGTCGCGGCCTCGTCGGAGCCGAGGATGCGCGCCTGGTCGTGGGGCGAGAGCCGGTTGGCCGCCTTCTCATCGAGCGCGGCGACGACCTTGGCAAACATGTCGGCCGCAAGCTCGGGCTGCTGGAGCTTGTTCGCGTAGAGCTTGCCGAGCTCGTACTCGGCCAGGATCCGGCCCGAGGAGTGCGGTTCGAGCTTGGGGTTGGCCAGCACGTCCTTCAGGACCGCCACGGCGCCCGCCACGTCGTTCTTCCGGAGGTAGTGCACGACCAGCCGGCTGATCGTGGCGGTGTCGCCGGGATCGGCCTCGAGGACGCGATTGCTGTAGCGGATGGCCTGCTCGGTCTCGCCCCGGCCGAAATAGAGGCGGCTCAACCTCCGCGGGATCGCGATCGAGTCGGGATCGGCCTTCAGGGCCTTCTCCAGCAGGGTGATCGCCTCGGACCAGTCCTTCTGGTCCTCCAGCGCCCGCGCGGTGCTGTAGTCGCGCAGCGCCTCGATCTGCCCCTGGTCCTCGACGGAGCGGGGGTGCGCGGAGACGAACGGCTGGGGGGCGTCCTCTCCCGGCAGCGCGAAGGTCGCCGCGCCGTCGCTCTTCTCTGAGGTGCCCGGGCCGATCTGGGGTGGATCGGCCGAAGCCTCGGGGGCCACCAGCGTCGAGGCGGCCCACGCCAGGCCCAGCACCATCGGACGGAATGATCCGATCATGATCACCTCTCCTCTGCAGGACGCCCCGGCAGGTACGGCCCGTGCCCGCGCCCTGATCCTCCCGTGGCCGAGGGAACGGCACCCCCCGGGAGCCCCATCGATGGTCCCTATGTCCGATCTTCTTGGTAGTTATGTTAACACGCCGCAGCGACCGCTGCCAAGTCCAGGGCGGCCTCCGACGACGGGTCGGGCGGTCGGGGACCCGGGCCCGCCGGGACCGCCGGCGCGGCCCGGCGGGTCGAGTCCAGCTCGCATCGGAGGGGCGAGCCCCGGGGCCGGGGCGGCCCCTACTTCGCGTCTCCGTGCTTGCCCTTGGGGGGCCTGAAGGAAGAGGGGGGCGCCTCCTTGGCAGGTTTGGCCGAGGCGACCTTGGCCTCCTTCGGCCCCTTGGGCGCGTGCGGCTTGCGGGCCTGGGCCTCCTCCCGGTGGGTCTCGGATGCCGACTCGCCGTCCTGCTGCAGGTGCAGGCGCGCGGTCGGGCAGATCTTCCGAAGCTCGCAACGGGGGCAGTCGGGCTCCCCCGCGACGCAGGTGTCGTGCGCCAGGTCCTCGATCAAGTCGAGGAACTCGACGCCCCGGTTCTTGGACACGGCGCGTTCGAGCATGGCGCGGAGCGTGGGGATGTCGGTGTCGGGGGCGGTGATGCCGAGGCGGACCAGCACGCGGCGGGTGTCGTCATCCACCGGGATCGCGTGGCCGCCGAGGGACTGCTGGATCACGGTCGCGGCGACGTAGTCGGACGCCAGGACCTCGTACTCCTCGAGGGCCTTGAGAGCATCCTTGAGCGGTTTCTTGGTCAGCGCCTCGAGGGTGAAGCCGTACGTCCGGTCGAACAACTGGCGTAGGAAGCGGCGGATGCGGTGCGCCCGGCCCTCCGTCTCGGATAGCCCGGCCAGGGCGCCCTGGATCTCCCGCAGCGAGCTGACGCGCACTTCGTTCCAGTCGAAGAAACCGTCCTTGAACCGGGAGAGCGCCTGGTTGGCCTGTTCTCGGGTCGTGTTCTCATGGCAGACCCCGTAGATGACGGCCTCCAGCACCATGAGCCGTCCGCCGCCCCGCTCGGGCTTGGGCTTATAACGCTTTTTCAGGTGCGTATACACGTCGTTCAAGAACTGCGCTTTGCTTTGTGTCGCCATAAGTGTGGTGATCGGGGCGAAAAGAGGGATAAGGAAGCGTTCGGGCCGGGGGGCCGGGGGAGTCGCCGGCCCGCCCTCGGCCGGCGGTCACGAGGGATCCAAGGTCGGGTCGTCGTCGCCATGGTCATCGTCGTGCGCCGGCTGGTCCGGCTCCGGGTGGCGGTCCGAGGCGATCGCGGTGTCGATCAGGCGCGAGATCTCGATCGATTTCTTGACGCTGTCGTCGCGCTTGAAGGTCAGGACCGGGGTGAACCGGGTCTGGAGCCGCGCGGCGACGCGCGCCTGGAGGAAGCCCGCCGCGTGTTGCAGGCCACGCATCGCGAGCTTCTGTTCGGCCTCGCTCCCCATGATTGAGACGGAGATGGTCGCGCCGCGGAGGTCGCCCGAGACCTCGACGCGGAGCACGGTGACCGATCGGACGCGAGGGTCGGCGACCTCGAACAGGATCGCTGAGGAGACGACCTCGCGGATCGCCTCGGCGATGCGAAGGCTGCGGTGGGAGGGCATGGCTCGTTGGTCGACTCGTGGACGGTCCGCCCCGTCCCCCCGCCCGATCGGGGGAGGCAGGGAATTGTCGCAAGGTTGATCCGTCTCGTCGATCCGGCACGGAGGCAGGTCGGCCCCCGGGTTTCGGGGGGACGGCCCCCCGGGGATGCCGATCAGGCTTCGTCGATCTCGCCGCCGACCAGCTCGGCGCGGGGGTTGGCCGCGTCGGCGACCCGGAGGCGCATCTCGCATTCCTCGGACCGGGACCGCGCGACCGCGGCGACGACCGGTGCCGGATCGCGGTCGCGGTCCTCCCCGGCCACCGAGACGTCGGCGACTCGGCGCAGCCGATCCATGATCCCCCGGACCTGCCGTCGCTCGTCCCGGGGGGCGCGGCCAACCTCGAACAGCAACTCCGGGCGTAGGGTTGCCAAGGCCATTCGTCCGGCTCCGCGTTCCGGGGGGGTGGATCGCACGCCCCCGGAAGGGATTCAAAGGGTGCGCCGGATGACGTCGATCCGGTAGGCCTCGATCACGTCGTCGATCTTGAGGTCATCGAAGTTGGCGATCTTGATGCCGCACTCGAAGCCCTCGCGGACCTCCTTGACGTCGTCCTTGAACCGCTTAAGAGCGTCGATGGCCCCCTTGTAGATCTCGCGACCCTCGCGGATCAGGCGGGCCTTGGCGGAACGCTCGAT
>JAFANO010000264.1 GCA_019232645.1 Planctomycetaceae bacterium
ACTGGCAACAAGACTTTACCCGGGATTGCCCAGATGAGCATCGACCTTGCCGTCCACAACCCCGTCTGGCTCTCCTGAATTCTGGCTCTCCTGAATCAGTGTATTGGACCAGGGCCGAATGCCCGCGTCCAGGGGATCATCGGAGAAATCGGGGCATCCAGAAGGGCTGAGGCCCCAGTCTTTACGGTTCCGCTCCTCCGGAGCTGAGCGGGCCGGAGTGATTTCGCTGTGTGACGATACCGCGACTCCGGGGCTGGGAGGACGGGGGTGATGGTCGGCCGGTCCTGGGCTGATGTCCCAGGCTTTACGATGGCGCTCCTCCAAACGGCTGGGGATGAACTCTCCGCCGCCTACTTTCGGTCCCCCGGACGAGACTTCCTGAAAGGCGGTCGTCTCAACGCGCGGCGGCGGAGACGGGCCGGACCTCGTAGGGGTGCCTGTCGAGGATCGCTTGCAGCTCGGCCGCGTCGATCGTCTCGCGCTCCATCAGGGTCCGGGTGATCTCCTCCAGCGCCGCGCGACGGTCGGAGAGGATCTGGAACGCGCGGGCCTGCGACTCGTCGAGCAGGCGGCGGACTTCCAGGTCGATCGCGCGGGCGGTGTGCTGGCTCCAGGCGTAGTCGCCGGCGCCGCCGCCGGGCAGGAACGGGCTGCGGCCCTCGTTCTGATAGCTCACGCGGCCGAGCTTGGGGCTCATGCCGAACTCGGCGACCATCCGGTGGGCGACCTTGGTGGCGCGCTGCAGGTCGCTGGTCGCGCCGTCGGAGACCTCGCCGTAGACGATCTCCTCGGCGACCGTGCCACCCAGCAGGGTGCAGATCGTGCTCTCGAGCCAGGTCTTGGTGTGGAGGAAGCGGTCGTCCTCGGGACGATACATCGTGTAGCCGAGCGCGGCGGTGCCCCGGCCGAGGATCGTCACCTTGTGCACCGGGTCGGTCTGCGGCAGGCTCCGCGCGACCAGCGCGTGGCCGGTCTCGTGGTAGGCGATCCGGAGCCGCTCCTCGGCCAGCAGGACGCGCTGCTTCTTCTCGGGGCCGGCGATCACCCGCTCGACCCCTTCCTCGAACTCGCGGGCGCCGATCTTCGACTTGCCCTTGCGCGCCGCCAGCAGCGCGGCCTCGTTGACCAGGTTGGCCAGGTCGGCGCCGACGAACCCGGCGGTCATCGCGGCGATCTGCCGGAGGTCGATCCCGTCGTCCAGGGCCACCGTCCTGACGTGGACCTTCAGGATGTGCTCGCGGCCGGCGATGTCGGGCCGATCGACGACGACCTGGCGGTCGAACCGGCCCGGGCGGACCAGCGCGGGGTCGAGCGTCTCGGGGCGGTTGGTCGCGGCGATCAGGATGATCCCGCGGTTCGAGTCGAACCCGTCCATCTGGACGAGCAACTGGTTGAGCGTCTGGTCGCGCTCGTCGTGATTGCCCGGCCCGCCGGTGCCGCGGGCCTTGCCCAGCGCGTCGAGCTCGTCGATGAAGATCAGGCAGGGGGCCTTGGCATCGGCCTGCGCGAAGAGGCTCCGGACCCGCGCCGCGCCGACGCCGACGAACATCTCGACGAAGTCGGACCCCGAGAGCGAGAAGAACGGCACCCCCGCCTCGCCGGCGACCGCCTTGGCCAGCAGCGTCTTGCCCGTGCCGGGCGGCCCGACGAGCAAGACCCCCTTGGGGATCCGGCCCCCCAGCGCCTGGTATTTCTCGGGCGTCCGGAGGAACTCGACCACCTCGCGGAGCTCGGCGACCGCCTCGTCGTTGCCCGCGACGTCGTCGAAGGTCACGCGGCGCTCGTCCTTCTGGTAGACCTTGGGCTTGCTCTTGGCGAAGGCCATCGCCGAGCCGATCCCCCCCGACCGCAGCAGCAGGACCCAGAAGGCGCCGACCATCACCGCGAGCATCGCCGACGGCAGCAGCAGCGTCATGACGAACGACGGCCCGGACTCGGCCTCGTAGGCGCCGTCGGGGATGTGCTGGTCGAGCAGCCGGGCCAGCTCCTGGTCGTTCTCCATGCCGAGCCGCGAGGTCTGGAAGCGGATCGGCCGTCCATCGGGGCCCGCCTCCTTCAGCTCGCCCAGGATCCAGTTCGGGCCGACCCTGGCCGTCAGGACCTCGCCGCGCGACAGCTTCCTCTTGAACTGGCCGTAGTGCAGCTCATGGGCCGACTTATGGAAGGCGATCGCGTAGACGAGCGGGGGCACGCTCAGGAGGCCCGCGGCGAGGAGCAACCAGGGGGCGAGGCGACGGCGCGATTGGCGAGGGGTCGACGGGCGCGGAATCTTCGTGTCCATACCGCAATGGTCCATGGGTGGGGCGAGCCGCTGGCACTCTGGAGAACTTAGGTTCGGGACGTCGCCGTCCGTCAGGTCTTCATCAACCAAGGCTGGCGGAAACAGGAATGGAAGGGACGAAGTAAGTTAAACCATCGCCGCCCGTCCGTCAATGAGTTCGTCCTGAGCCGCGGATGGGTGGGATGGGCTCAGCGATCCCGTGGGCGGGGCCGGGCGCGACCGGCTCGGGCGACGCGAGGTTCAGGTGGGGCAGCGGGGCCCGGGGCTCGACGCGGCGGGCCTTCGACAGGTCGATCCGCTCGTCGGACAGGTTGACCTCGAACTTGCGGTTGCCGGACAGTTGCAGGGGGAGGCGGATCGTGAAGGTGCTCCCCTGCCCCGGCCGGCTCTCGAGGTGGACGTCGCCGCCGAGCAGCTTGGTCAGCTCGCGGACGATCGACAAGCCGAGGCCCGTCCCCTGGTGCTCGCGAGTCAGGACGCTGGCCTCGTGCCCCGGGCCGCCGACCTGGCGGAACTTCTCGAAGATCTTCTCGCGGTCCTCCTCGGCGATCCCGATGCCCGTGTCGGCGACCTCGAGCACCACGAACCGCCCCTCGGCGCGGGCGCGGAGGGTGACCCGGCCCCCCTCGGGGGTGAACTTGATCGCGTTGGACAGGAGGTTGTAGAGGATCTGCCGGAGCTTGCCCGGGTCCTGGCGGAGCAGCGGGATCGCCTCGTCGAGCCGGCATTCCAGGTCGATGTTCTTCCGCTCGGCCATCGGCCGGGTCAGGCCGACCAGCCCCTCGCAGACGTCCCGGATCGAGAAGTCCTCCGAGCGGACCTCCATCTTGCCGCTCTCGATCTTGGCCAGGTCGAGGATGTCGTTGATCATCCCCAGGAGCATCTTGCCCGAGTTCTGGATGTTGTGCGCGTACCGCTTCTGGCGGTCGTTGAGCGCGTCGCTGCCGGCCAGGACCTCGGAGAAGCCGATGATCGAGTTGAGCGGGGTGCGCAGCTCGTGGCTCATCGTCGCCAGGAAGTCGCTCTTGAGCCGGTTCATCTCGAACAGCGCCATGTTGGCCTGCGCCAGCTCGTCGACCTTGCGGTCGAGGTCGGCGTTGACGTCGCGCAGCTCCTGCTGCATGGCGACGAGGTTGTGGAGCATCCGGTTGAAGGCGTGCGACAGCTCCTCGAACTCGTCGCCGGTCTGGATCTGGCTGCGGATCGTCAGCTTGCCGGCGGCGATCGCGTCGGAGACGTCGCGGAGGTGCTTGACCGGCTTGACGATCACGTAGCGGACGATCACGTAGGACGCGACCATCGCCAGGATCGCCGTCACCAGCGCCGCGGTGATCAGGATGGCGCGGTTGCTGTGGATCGCCTTCTTGGTCTGCTCCATCGGCAGGTTGATGACGACCATGCCGGCCAGGTCGCCCTCGCGGGCGGGGACCCAGGTCTTGCCGCCCTCGGTCGGCCGCATCATGTGGTTGTCGATGTGGTTGTCGTCGGCGCCGTGGCAGTCGATCAGGCAGTTCTTCTTGAACAGGACCGCCTGGACGTACCGGAACTCGTTCTTGCTCCGCGCGATCCGCGACTGCCACTTGGGGTTGCCGTCGCCAAACTTGGAGTTGCCGTCGCCAAAGGTGTCCAGCTTGGGCCAGGGCGTCCCCGCCTTGCGGTACGCCTCGTCCGCCGAGGCCGACCGGAGGAAACCGGCCAGCGCCTTGCGCTCGAAATCGTCGGCCTTGGCCAGGTCGGCAGGCTTGTTCGGGTTGAGGATGTGCGCCTCGTACTTCGGCAGGTCGTCGAGCGGCGCCAGGTCCATCGAGAGCACGTCGATGACCGACGTGAAGTTCATGTTCCCCAACGACTTGTAGTGGATGTTCATCAGGGTCGGGTTGACGAGCATCCGGGCCGCCTGCTTCGTCTGGTCGATGACCAGGCTCTCGGTCTTCAGCCCGTACCAGTAGAAGCTGAAGGTGACGAGCACGAGGATGCCGCCGCCGAAGATGAACCGGCACTTGCGCTCGAGGCTGGTCTCGCCCAGCAAGTGCTTGAAGCCGCGGTACGACACGGGGCTCCCCCCTCGTTCCCTCCGCCGCAAGGGCGTGATCCCGCCGTGCTCGACGCCTCTCCTGGACTCGGCTCTTCCCCTGACCGTACCCCAAAACGGCCCGAAGGGCCAGACGGAGATCCACCCCCTCACCGCCGCCGGCGCCCGGCCGGCTGGCAGTCGGGGCAGAAGTGGGTCGGCCGGCCGATCAGGCCGACGATCCGGGTCTTCTCGATC